>VGDA01000101.1 GCA_016869915.1 Alphaproteobacteria bacterium | reverse complement strand
CGCCAAGCGCGAAGGGATCGCGCGCGGCATCGATGCGGCCCGTGCAGCCGCCGAGCGACAGCAGCGCCGCGGAAAGCGAGGCGCGGGCGATCGCGCGGCGCCGATGCCCCAGGACCTCGTGCATGGTGTCACCCCGGATGGTTGCGCGCGAAGCATAGGCGCCGCGCTTCCGGCGATCACGCGTCGCGTCTGGACAAGCGGGGGATGCCTCGCCCACCATCGCGCGCCATGGCGACCATGATCCTCCTCGACGCGGGCGACACGCGGCTGCGCATCGCGCTGGACTCGGGGCGCGCGCCGCGCACCGTCGCCGCGCTGCTGGCCAGCTTGCCGGCGGAGATCGACCTGCATTGCGCCAAGATCGCGGGCAACCACATCCTCTGGCACGCGCCCTTCGTGGTCGACGCGGAGGCCACCGGCGACGTGATGCAGGTCCCGCCCGGAGGGTTCCTCTTCTGGCCGGAGCGCCAGTTCCTCGAGCTCGTCTTCGACGCGCTGCAGGCCGAGAGCGCGCAGGTGACGCATCTCGGCGGGATCGAAGCCGGGGTCGACGCGCTGCGCGCCCTCGGCCGCCGCGTGCAGGAGCGCCAGGGCCGCGACGGCCTGCGCGCGCGCCTTTCCCTCGCCGCGGGCGGCACCGGCACGCCGTCGCCGCCCGCGACCGCGCCGCCCGGGCTGGCCGCCCTCGTCGCCGCGCGCGAGGCCGTCTGGCGCGCGCCGCCCGCGGAGATCGCGGAGATGATGGCGCGGCGCGGCGTCATGCTCCCCGCGGGGCCGCTCGTCTATGCCGAGGGCTATGCGCGCGCGCTGCACGAGACGCTCTGGCGGCTGCGCGGGGAGGCCGCGGCGGGCGACCACGCCTTCGCCGCGCGCGCCGGCGTCCTGGCGCTGCGCCTCGCCGTCGCGCGCATCGGCGGCTTCTGCCACCTGCTGGCCAGCGCTGCGACGCTGGAGGCCGCGGCCGCGCTGCTCGAGCGCCATCCCGCGCTCGCGGCGCCCGTCATCGACGAGGCGATCCTGTTCTCCGGCCGCCTCGCCGCGTGGCTCGACGGCAGGATCGCCTGGCACGACTTCACCGAGGCGACGCGACGCGCCGCCGCCGAATGGAAAGGCTGACCCGCGCATGCAGAACGCGCCATCGCTCGACATGCAGGCCGAGCTCTACAGGAAGATGCAGGTCGTGCGCCTGCTCGAGGAGGCGATCGGCCGCCTGCACAAGGAGGGCCGCACGCGCGGGCCGATCCATCGCTGCGACGGCCAGGAGGCCGTGGGCATCGGCGCGACGGCCGCGCTCGAGCGCGAGGACATCGTCACCAGCACCCATCGCGGCCACGCGCACTATGTCGGCAAGGGCGTCGACACCGGGCGCCTGATGGCGGAGATCATGGGACGCGCGACCGGGACGTGCCGCGGGCGCGGCGGCCACATGCTGGTCGCGGACCGCGAGGTCGGGCTTCTCGGCGGGTGCGGCATCG
The DNA here is from genome assembly GCA_016869915.1 of Alphaproteobacteria bacterium. Taxonomy (GTDB): domain Bacteria; phylum Pseudomonadota; class Alphaproteobacteria; order CACIAM-22H2; family CACIAM-22H2; genus CAIOSQ01. The sequence continues at coordinate 8,208 of VGDA01000101.1, read as the reverse complement.
TCGGCGGCGCCCTGCCCGTCGCGGTCGGGCAGGCCCTCGCCTTCCAGGTTCGCCGCCAGCCGAACGTCGTCCTCGCCTTCTACGGCGACGGCGCGGCGCAGATCGGCGCCTGCCACGAGGCGCTGAACGCGGCGGCGCTGTGGAAGCTGCCGCTGGTCTTCCTGTGCGAGCACAACCTCTACGGCCTCACGGTCCATGCGCGCGCGCAGTCGAGCGTCGCCGACCTCGCCTCGCGCGCGGTCGGCTACGGCATCCCCGGCGAGATCGTGGACGGTAACGACGTGCTCGCCGTCCATGCCGCGACCGCGCGCGCGGCGCAGCGCGCGCGCCGCGGCGAGGGCCCGACGCTGATCGAGGCGAAGACCTACCGGCTGCTCGGGTTCTCCACTTCCGACGTCGGCGGCTACCAGCCGCCGGAGGAGGTCGCGGCATGGAGGCCGCGCGACCCGATCCCGAACATGGCCGCGCATCTGGTCGCCGAGCTTGGCGCGGAGCGGGTCGCGGCGCTCGACGCCGACGCGGCGGCGGAGGTCGAGCACGCCGTGGCCTTCGCGCTCGAGAGCCCACTGCCCGGCATCGGCGAGCTCGACGCGGGCGAATACGTGAAGGGGGCCGCGTGATGGCCGAGCTTCGCTACGCGGAGGCGCTGCACGCGGCGCTGCTCGGCGAGATGCGCCGCGACTCGTCCGTCGTCGTCTTCGGCGAGGACGTCGGCGTCTATGGCGGCGTCTTCAAGGTGACGCGCGACATGCAGGCCGAATTCGGGCCCGAGCGCGTGCGCGACACGCCGATCTCGGAGCAGGTGATCGCGGGCATGGCGGTCGGCGCCTCGATGATGGGGCTGAAGCCGGTCGCGGAGATCATGTACATCGACTTCCTGCCGCTCTGCCTCGACCAGTTGCTGAACCAGGCCTCGGTCCTGCCATTCGTCTGGGGCGACCAGGTGACGCTGCCCTTCGTGCTGCGCACGCAGGGCGGCGCGGGCGCAGGCGCGGGCGCGCAGCATTCCAAGAGCCTCGAGGCGATGGTCGCGCACATCCCCGGCATCAAGGTCGTCATGCCGGCGACGCCGGCCGACGCGAAGGGATTGCTGGCCGCCGCGATCCGCGACCCCAACCCCGTCGTCTTCATCGAGCACAAGTTCCTCTACAACACGCGCGGCCCCGTGCCCGACGGCGAGCACCTCGTCGAGATCGGCAAGGCCGCGATCGCGCGGCCCGGCGGCGACGTCACCATCGTCGCGAGCTCGCGCATGGTGCTCGAGAGCCTGAAGGCCGCGGAGGCGCTGGCCACGGAGGGCATCTCCGCCGAGGTGGTCGACATCCGCACGCTGCGCCCGCTCGACGCCGCGACGATCGTCGAATCCGTCCGGCGCACGCATCGCTGCGTCGTGGTGAACGAGGGCTGGCGCTTCGGCGGCTACGGCGCGGAGCTCGCGGCCACGATCGGCGAGTTCGCCTTCGGCTGGCTCGATGCGCCGGTCGCGCGGCTCGGCGCGCTCGACATGCCCGTGCCCTACAGCCAGCCGCTCGAGCTGGCGACGATCCCCGACGCCGCCAGGATCGCGGCCGCCGCGCGCGACGCGGTGCGTGCCGGCCATGGCTGAGCTCGAGTTCCGCCTCTCCGGCGCCGCCGGCGAGTACATGGAGAGCGCGACGCTCGTCGAATGGCTCGCGAGGCCCGGCGACGCGGTGCGCGCGGGCCAGCCCCTCGCCGTGGTGGAGACCGCGAAGGCGGCGACGGAACTACCCTCCCCGGCCGATGGCACGCTGCTGCGGGTCGTCGCCACGCCGGGCAGCGAGGTCCCGCTCGACGGGCTCCTCGCGGTGATCGCGACGCAGGGCGCGGACGTCGCGAAATCCCCGGCTACGCCAGCCGGCGCCACCGCGGCGCCCACGCCGGATCCACGCCCCGGCCCCGCCGCGGAGCCCGCGGTGCAGGCCGGAGTATGGACCCTCGCCACGCCGATCGCGCGCCGCCTCGCGCGCGAGGGCGGCCTAGACCTCGCCTCGCTGCGCGGCAGCGGGCCTGGCGGAAGGGTCCAGGAGCGCGACGTGCGCGACGCCCTCGCGGCGCGCGTCCCCGCGCCGGCGAAGCGCGAGCGCCGCGACGACCTCTATCGCCGCGGCATGGCGCGGCGCATGGGGGCGAGCGCGGCCGTGCCGCAATTCTCGGTGTCGCTCTCGGTCGATGGCGGCGCGCTCGACGAACTGGTCGCCGCGCGGCGCGAGGCAGGCGCGCCCGTCTCCGCCAACGACGTCGTGATGAAGGCCGTGGCGCTCGCGCTGCGCGCGGTGCCGCGCTTCAACGCGCGCTGGGAGGATGGCGCCACGGTCGCGCTCGGGCGCGTCAACCTCGGCATGGCGGTGGCGACTTCGCACGGGCTGGCCGTGCCGGTGGTCGCCGATTGCGACCGGCTCTCGCTCTCCGGCATCGCCTCGGCGAGCTTCCGGCTGCGGCGGCGCGCCATCGGGCTGCGCCTCGGCCCGGCAGACATGGCGCGCGCGGGCTTCACCGTCTCCAATCTCGGGCTACTCGGCGCGGAGGAATTCGTCGCGCTGGTCAATCCGCCGGAGGTCGGGATCCTCGCGGTCGGCGCCTTCGTCCCGACGCCCGTCGCCCGCGACGGACAGGTGGTCGTGCGCAGCGTCGCGCGGCTGTCCGTGTCGGGCGACCACCGTGCCGTTGACGGCGCCGACGCGGCGGCGCTGCTGGTCGAGATACGCCGCCTGCTCGAGGACGCGCCGCGCCTCCTCGCTGACTGAGTCCCGCGCCGCGTCGCGGCGCGGGGCGTGCCCGCGTCCTTGACGCAACCCATGCCCGGCCCGTCTAATCGCCGCGTTCGACGGGGGGAGATGCCGGACATGCTGAAGATGCTTTCCGAGGCGCAGGTCGCGGCCTATCGCCGCGACGGCTACCTGTCGCCGCTGCGCGCGATGGATGCGGGCGAGATCGCGTCGCTGCGCCGCGACTACGCGGCGCTCTGCGCGAGGGAGGGCGGCGCGCTGTCCAAGCGCACCAACCAGAAGCCGCACCTGCTGGTGACCTGGCTCGACGAGCTGGTGCGCCACCCGCGCATCCTCGACGCGGTCGAGGACGTGATCGGCCCGAACATACTCTGCTGGGCCTCCGGCTTCTTCCACAAGCCCGCGCGCAGCCCGGGCTTCGTGTCCTGGCACCAGGACTCGACCTACTGGGGCCTGTCCTCGCCCGACGTCGTCACCGCATGGGTTGCCTTCGAGGCCTCGACGCCGCTGTCCGGCTGCATGCGCGTCGTGCCCGGCACGCAGGCGCACGACCAGGTGCCGCACAAGGACACGTTCGCCTCCGACAACCTGCTGAGCCGCGGCCAGGAGGTCCAGGTTGAGGTCGACGAGAAGGACGCCGCCGACATCGTCCTGCAGCCCGGCGAGTTCTCGCTGCACCACGTGCGCATCATCCACGGCTCCGAGCCCAACAACGCCGACTGGGACCGGATCGGCTTCACCATCCGCTACGTGCCGACCTATGTCCGGCAGATCGGCGGCCGCGACAGCGCCATGCTCGTGCGCGGCGTGGACGAGTTCCACAACTTCGATCCCGAGCCGCGGCCGAAGGCCGACTTCCACCCCGAGGCCGTCGCGTTCCACGGCGCGATGATCGACAGGGTCACCAAGTTCCTCTTCGCCGGCGCGCCGCAGGCCGGCCAGAAGAGGTTCGGAGCGCAAGCGCAGCAGCCGCACGCCTGAGGGGGCGCCCGCGATGGCACAGGAGGCGAACGGCGCCGGCGGGGACGCGGGCGAGCAGGCGCCGGGCTTGCGCGCGCCCGAGGAACTCGTGGCCTGCGCGGCGATGGCGGTGGTCGTGTTCGCCACGGCCTGGGGCGTGTTCACGCGCTATGTCAGCGCCCAGCCCGCGACCTGGACGGCCGAGATCGCGGCGACCGGCTTCTGCTGGGCGATCTTCTTCGGCTCCGCCGCGGCCTTCCGGCGCGGGCAGCACGTGTCGATCGACATGCTCACGGGCATGTTCCCCGAGGCGGCGCGGCGCGGCGCGACCGGGCTCGCCGACCTCCTCACCCTCGTCTTCCTGGCCTGGGTCTTCTGGCTCGCGACCACCTTCGCGATCGATTCCTGGGACACGCCGATGCCGTCGCTGCGCTGGCCCTACACGATCCACTACGCCGGCGCGGCGCTCGGCCTGGGTGCGATGACGCTGAGGCACGCGATCGCCGCGCGCGGCCGGCTGTCCGCCGCGCGGGGAGGCTGAGGCCATGGAATACGTGCCCCTGCTGCTGATGTTCGTGTTCTTCGCGCTCAACGTGCCGATCGCGGTGTCGATGGGCGCGGCGGCGCTGGCCTACTTCATGTTCAAGGGCGACGAGCTGCCGCTCGAGATGTTCGCGCAGCGCCTGATCAGCCCGACCGATTCCTTCCCGCTGCTGGCCGTCCCCTTCTACACGCTGGCCGGCGTGATCATGAACCACGCGGGCATCACGCGGCGCCTGATGCACTTCGCCGACGCGCTGGTCGGGCACATGAACGGCGCGCTCGCGCAGGTGAACGTGCTGCTCGCCACGCTCATGGGCGGGCTCTCGGCCTCGGCGAACGCCGACGCCGCGATGCAGGCCAAGATGGTCGGGCCGGAGATGATCCGCCGCGGCTACACGCCGGCCTTCGCGGCGGCGGTCACCGCCTGCGCCGCCGTGATCACGCCGATCATCCCGCCGGGCATCGGCTTCATCATCTACGGCTTCATAGCGGACGTCTCGATCGGGCGCCTCTTCCTCGGCGGCGTCGTGCCCGGCCTCATGGTCTGCGCCTTCCTCATGGTCACCGTGCGGATCATCGCGAAGCGGCGCGGCTACGTGCCCCAGCGCGCGACCATGCCGCCGCCGAAGGAGGTCATGAAGGCATTCATCGACGCGCTGGGCGCGCTGTCGATAGCCGTCTTCATCATCGTCGGCATCCGCTACGGCGTCTTCACGCCGACCGAGGCCGGCGCGCTGGCCGTGATCTACGCCGTGCTGGTCGGTGCCTTCTGGCATCGCGACCTGAAGCTGTCGCAGGCCTACCCGATCCTGCTCGAGGCGACGCTGGCGACGGCGGTGATCATGCTGATCATCTGCTGCGCCTCGGCCTTCGGCTACTACATGACCTGGGAGCGGATCCCGCCGAAGATCGCGGCCTGGATCGTGTCGCTCACGCGCGAGCCCTGGCTCCTGCTGCTGATCATCAACGTGCTCCTGGTCGTCGTCGGCATGCTGATCGAGGGGACCGCCGCGCTCATCCTGCTGACGCCCATCCTCGTGCCCGTGGTCACGAAGCTGGGCGTCGACCCGGTGCATTTCGGGCTGATCATCGTGCTCAACCTCACCATCGGCGGCGTGACGCCGCCGGTCGGGACGCTGATGTACACGACGTCCGCGATCCTCAAGGTGCCGCTGGACAAGTTCACGCGCGAGGCCATGCCGTTCCTCGCGGCGATGTTTCTCGTCCTCTTCCTGATCACCTACATCCCGGGACTGGTGCTCTGGCTGCCGAACTGGGCCTTCGGCTGACCGAGGCGGCCGCGGCGCGCGCGTGAACTGGCGTCCGGGGATCGCGACGCGGCTGTCGCTCTTCTACCTCCTGCACTACGCGTGCATGGGCGTGCACCTGCCCGGGATGCAGCTCTGGTACCAGGCGCAGGGCGTCACGCCGGCGCAGCTCGGCGCGCTCGGCTTCGTGACCATCCTCGCCCGCGTCATGACCATGCCCTTCTTCGGCAGCTGGGTGGACAGGATGGGCGGCGCGCGCGAGGTCGTCCTCGCGCTCAACTGGGCCACGCTCGCGATCTTCGCCCTCAACCTCGCGACCGGATCCTTCTGGCTGCTCGCGGCGATCGCGATCGCCTACACGATCGTGCGCTCGCCGTCGGGGCCGCTGGCGGACGCGCTCACCGTCGCGGCGGGCCGGGGCCAGGCGGTCGACTTCGGGCGCGTTCGGTTCTGGGGATCGGCGGCCTTCATGGCCTTCGCGATCGCGGGCGGGCCGCTGGTCGACCGCTTCGGCGTCGCCTCGGTCCCGTGGATCTGCCTCGCGCTCTTCGCCGTCGCGGCGCTCGGCTCATGGTGCCTTCCGCGCGAGGCCGAAGCCGTGGCGACGGCGCGCCCCGGCGCGCCGGTCCGCTACCTGCTGGCGCAGCCCGTCTTCCTCGTCTTCCTCGCCGCGTCGAGCTTCGTGCAGGCGAGCCATGCCGTGCTCTACGCCTTCAGCTCGCTGCACTGGAACGCGGTCGGGCTGAGCCAGAGCGAGGTCGGCTGGCTCTGGGGCGTCAGCACCGGCGTCGAGCTCGTGCTGCTCTGGTACAGCCGCCACGTCGTCGCGCGGATGTCGCCGACGGCCATGCTCCTCCTCGGCTGCCTCTGCGCGATACCGCGCTGGGCCCTGCACGGCTTCGCGACCGGCTTCTGGGAGTTCGTCGCCCTCCAGTGCCTGCATGTCGGCTCGTTCGGCTTCGCCTACCTGGGCGCGGTGCATTTCATCGCGCGCCACATGCCGGCGAGCCACGCGTCCTCGGCGCAGAGCCTGCACGCGGGCGCGAACGCTCTGCTGATGGGGATCGCGATGTGGGCGCTCGGGCCGGTCTATGCGGCCCATGGCGGCCTCGCCTATCTCGCGATGGCCGGCTTCGGCGCGATCGCCGCGGGCGGCTGCCTGGTCCTGTCGCGGCTCAGGCTGCCGGCGCCGGGCGGATGACGGCGGGGCGGGTCAGTGCCCGCCGCCGCCGATCGACTTGACGACTTCCTCGCAGACCTTCTTGGCGTCGCCGAAGAGCATCATCGTGTTGTCGCGGAAGAACAGCTCGTTCTCGACGCCGGCATAGCCCGTCGCCATCGAGCGCTTCACGAACAGCACCGTCTTCGCCTTCTCCACGTCCAGGATCGGCATGCCGTAGATCGAGGACTTCGGGTCGTTCTTCGCGGCCGGGTTGGTGACGTCGTTGGCGCCGATGACGAAGGCGACGTCGGTCTGCGCGAAGTCACGGTTGATCTCGTCGAGTTCGAGCACCTCGTCGTAGGGCACGTTCGCCTCGGCCAGCAGGACGTTCATGTGGCCCGGCATGCGGCCCGCGACCGGGTGGATCGCGTAGCGCACCGTCGCGCCTTCCTTCTTCAGCATGTCCGCCATCTCCCGCAGCGCGTGCTGGGCCTGGGCCACCGCCATGCCGTAGCCCGGCACGATGATGACGGAGGCGGCGTTCTTCATGATGAAGGCGGCGTCCTCGGCAGAGCCGGACTTGACCGGGCGCTGCTCCTTCGCCGCGCCCGCGGCGGCGCCGGCCGACGCGTCGGTGCCGAAGCCGCCGAGGATGACGTTGAAGATCGAGCGGTTCATCCCCTTGCACATGACGTAGCTGAGGATGGCGCCCGACGAGCCGACCAGCGCGCCGGTGACGATCAGCGCGGTGTTCTGGAGCGTGAAGCCGATGCCGCAGGCCGCCCAGCCCGAGTAGGAATTGAGCATCGACACGACGACCGGCATGTCGGCGCCGCCGATCGGGATGATCAGGAACCAGCCCATCACGAGCGTGGCGAGGATGAGCAGCCAGAGCGCCGCCTCGTTGCCGGTCAGGCAGAACCAGGCCAGCAGGACGACGCAGGTCGCGGCGAGCACGGCGTTGATCTGGTGCTGCATCGGCAGCGCCTCGAGCGCGCGCGAGCGCAGCCCCTGCAGCTTGGCGAAGGCGACGATGGAGCCCGTGAAGGTGATGGCGCCGATCGCGGTGCCGAGCCCCATCTCGATCAGCGAGCCGAGCTTGATTGCGCCCGGCACGCCGATCCCGAAGCTCGCCGGCGAGTAGAAGGCCGCGACCGCGACGAGGACGGCGGCGAGGCCGACGAGGGAATGGAAGGCCGCGACGAGTTGCGGCAGCGCGGTCATCTCGATCCGCGCGGCGATGTAGAGGCCGCCGCCGCCGCCGATCGCCATCGCGAGCAGCATCCACAGCGACACCTGCATGCCCGGCTGCGCGAGCGTCGTGAGCACGGCGATCGCCATGCCCGCGATGCCCCAGAAGTTGCCGGCCCGCGCGGTCTCCGGGCTGGAGAGCCCGCGCAGGCTCATGATGAAGGCGACGGAGGCCGCGAGGTAGAGCAGAGCCGAGAGCGTGGAACTCATGGGGCGGCCCTCACTTCTGCTTCTTCTTGAACTTGGACAGCATGCGCTGGGTCACCGCGAAGCCGCC
>VGDA01000100.1 GCA_016869915.1 Alphaproteobacteria bacterium | reverse complement strand
ACGATGCGCTGCAGCACCGAGCGCGCGCGCGGGTCGCGCGCCTCGCCGAGCTCGAAGGCCAGCGCGTCGCGGCGGTCAAACCAGGTGCGGTCGAATTCGCGCGCCACGAGCGGCAGGCGCCGCCAGTAGTGCCTGAGCGCGTCCGACCGCCAGCCGGCATGGATCTCCTCCCAGGAGAGCGGCTGGCCGTCCGAGTTCGCGTTGTCGGGGTTGAAGGGCTCGTCGACGCGCTGGAAGCGCACGTCCATCGACATGCGCAGGCGCTCGCCGCGGTTGGGCACGCCCTTGTGCACGAGCATCGAGTGGAAGAGCAGCAGGTCGCCGACCGCGAAGGGCCCGCTCGCCCAGCGTCCCTCCAGCGGGTCCGCGATCTCGATCCCGCCGGCGCCCGCGCCGATGTGGAAGTCGTAGACGCCCGCGCGGTGCGAGCCGACCGCGACCTGCAGCGGCCCGGTCTCCATCGGCACGTCGATCATCGGGATCCAGGCTGTGTAGACCTCGGTGGTGCCCTGGACGTTCGGGAAGTCCTGGTGCGCCTTGGTCGTGTAGGTCTCGCGCGCCGGGAAGATGTTGCGCATCAGCACCCGCGGATGCGGGAAGACCTCGCCGTCGAGCAGCTTCTCGAGGAAGCCGAGCAGCGCCGGGTGGTGCTTGAGCGCGTGGTAGGATTCGATGCGGTTGATGCGCCGCAGCACCTCGAGGTAACGCGGCTCGGGATCGACGCAGAACCCCGCCTGGTCCGCGAGCGCCGCCTCGACCGGCGCGTCGGCGCGCAGCCAGCCGGCGTCGCGCACGACCGCGCCGACCTCGCGCTGCACGGCGGCGACCGCCTCGCGCGGCAGCAGGCCGCGCAGGAAGAGATAGCCGTCCTCCGCGAGCCGCGCGCGCAGCGCCTGCATGTCGCCAGCCAGCGGCGTCGAGTCCGTGAATTCGCGCATGCGCGTGCCTTCCCTTGCGAGCGACGGCGGGAATGGCGGCGCGCCTCGCCGGACAGCGCCCCTCCCGTCGACGGCAGGCATCATAAGCCCTCTGGAATCGGGCGGTAAATGCGCGGAGAATTCGCGCCGCAAGCCGTGGCGGCGCGGGGGCGTCCGCCCAAGGCTCCCGCGAGGAGGCAAGGCAAGATGAGCATCTCGATCAGGGCCCTCCATCCGCATGTCGGCGGCGAGGTGACGGGCGTCGACCTGCGCCGGCCATTGACGCGCGACGAGGTCGCGGCGATCGAGGCGGGCATGGATCGCCACGCGGTGCTCGTCTTCCCCGGGCAGCCGCTCGACGACGCGCAGCAGCTCGCCTTCAGCCTCAATTTCGGCGAGATCGAGAAGGCGCTCGCCGGCGACCTGCAGAAGCTCGACGAGAAGCGGCTCAGCACCGACTTCGCGGATGTCTCGAACCTGGACCGCGACCAGGAGATCGTGAAGCGCGACGACCGCCACCGGCTCTTCGCGCTCGGCAACCGGCTCTGGCATTCGGACAGCTCGTTCCGCGCCGTGCCGGCGAAGTATTCGCTGCTCTCCGCGCGCATCATCCCCTCGCGCGGCGGCAACACCGAATTCGCCGACATGCGCGCCGCCTGGGACGAGCTCGACGACGAGACGAAGGCGCGGATCGAGGACCTCATCTGCGAGCACTCGCTGATGTACTCGCGCGGCAAGCTCGGCTTCACCGAGCTGACGCCGCGGGAACGCGAGATGTTCCGGCCGGTGCGCCAGCGCCTCGTGCGCACGCATCCCGTCTCGGGGCGCAGGTCGATCTACCTGTCCTCGCATATCGGCGGCATCGTCGGCTGGCCCGTGGCCGAGGCGAACGACTTCATCCGCGAGCTCGTGGAGCACGCCACGCAGCGGCGCTTCGTCTATTCGCATCCCTGGCGCGCGCACGACCTCGTGGTCTGGGACAACCGCCAGACCATGCATCGCGTGCGCCCCTTCGCCGACACGGTGGAGAAGCGCGACGTGCGCCGCACCACGATCGCCGGGGACGGGCCGACCGTCGCGCAGGCCGCGTGAGCGCCTCCCCCTTCGGGCTCGAGGGCAGGCAGGTCGTCGTCACCGGCGCGGCCGGCGGCATCGGCGCGGCGCTGCTCGCGGCCTTCCGCGGCGCCGGCGCGCGCATCCTCGCCTGCGACCGGCCTGGCCCGGGGCTCGAGGACGTGGAGGCCGAGCGGCGCTTCGCCTTCGACCTCGGCGATCCCGCCGCCATCGACGAGGCGGCGCGCGCGCTCCTCGCGGACTGCGGCGCGCCGGACGTCGTCGTCAGCAATGCCGGCTTCACCCGCGCCGAGACGCTGCGCGGCTGGGACGCAGACCTCGCCGCGCGCGAGATCGAGGTCAACCTCGTCGGCGCGATGCGCTTCACCGGCGCGCTGCTGCCCGCGATGGCCGCGCGCGGTGGCGGCGCGGTCGTCTGCTTGAGCTCGGTCAACGCCCTGCTGCATGTCGGCAACCCCGCCTACTCGGCCGCCAAGGCCGGGCTGCTCGCCTGGTGCCGCGCGATCGCGGTGGAGCATGGGCGCGCGGGCATCCGCGCCAACGCGGTCTGCCCGGGCTCGGTGCGCACGCCGGCCTGGGACCACCGCATCGAGAAGGATCCCGGCATCGTGGCGCGCACGGCGCGGTTCTACCCGCTGGGGCGCCTCGCGGAGCCGGCCGAGGTCGCGGCGGCCGTCCTCTTCCTCGCCTCGCCGCTCGCCGGCGCGATCACCGGCGCCGCGCTGCCCGTCGATTGCGGGCTGTCCGCGGGCAACCATGGCTTCGTCGAGGGCGTGCTCGGCGGCTGAACGCGAAGGCAGGAAACCGATGGACCACGCGCGCAACCCCTTCCCGCCCGGCGACCCGGACCGCCACGCGATCTGGAACATGCTCGTCGCGCGCGACATCGACGCCTTCGTCGCCGCCGACTGGTCGATGGTCGCGGGCGACTTCGTGCGCGACGGCTTCCTCGGCCTGCACGCGATGCGCTCGGACCGCCCCGACGGCTGGCGCATCGCCTTCCCCACCGTCGAGGCCTATCGCGAGGAATGGCTGCGCCAGGCGCGCGAGACCGCGGCGACCGCCTTCGCCGAGCCGCTGCGCGAGGCCATCTTCCGCGCCACGACGCTGCGCGACATCGACGTCGCCGGCGCCGCCGCCGTGGCGCGCAAGAAGTTCGACGGCACGATCCGCCGCGCCGATGGCGGCACCGACATGCTGCTCTGGCAGACCCTCTATTTCTGCCGACGCGAGAGGGGACGCTGGCGCATCTCCGGCTTCGTCGGCTACCTGCCCAACCCGATGGGCGGCGCGCGCGGCGCCTGACCCGAAGCGAACGGAGCCCGAGCATGTTCTTCCGCCCCGGCGAGCCGCATGGCCTGCGCCACAACCCCTTCAACGCCATCGTCGTGCCGCGGCCGATCGGCTGGATCTCGTCGATCGACGCGGCCGGCGCGGTCAACCTCGCGCCCTATTCCTTCTTCAACGCCGTCGCCTACGTGCCGCCGCAGGTGATCTTCTCCGCCGCGGGCAGGCACGCCACCGACCACGGCTTCAAGGACAGCATCGCCAACATCGAGGCGACGAAGGAATTCGTGGTCAACATGGCGACCTGGGACCTGCGCGAGCACATGAACCGCAGTTCCGCGCCGGCGCCGCACGGCGTCGACGAGTTCGACCTCGCGCGCGTCACGGCCGAGCCCTCGCGCCTTGTGCGCCCGCCACGCGTGAAGGAAAGCCCCGTGCATCTCGAGTGCCGGCACGTGCGCACCGTGCCGCTGCTCTCGGCCAGCGCCGAGGAGCCCAACACGCTGGTCGTCGGCGAGGTCGTCGGCATCCACATCGCCGACGCCGTGATCGTCGACGGCATGGTCGACTACGCGCGCATGCAGCCGATCGGGCGGCTCGGCTACCAGGACTACGCGCGGCTCGGCGAGGTCTTCGCGATGACCCGTCCCTCCTGGCCCTGAGCGCAGGCGCGGCGAGGGAACCGGCGGCGCGGGCGGCCAGGCGCGCGCCGTCCTAGTCGATCGTGACGTCGTGGCGTGGCGCGTGCCAGTTGGCCGCGGCCGCGACGCAGCGTGGCACGTCCTCCTCCAGCATCAGGCGCTGCGCGACCAGCGCGCGCGCGGCCGCCTCGATGGCCCTGGCATACGAGCCCGCGTCGGCATGGCGCTCGCGCACCGAGCGGCGAGGGTCGCCGAGCTGCGCGCGGTGCTCCGGCGTCTCGGGGAAGGGCAGCGTCGAGCCGGTGAACTCGTGCATCGCGCCCTCGCCCTGGCCGCGCGCGCGCAGGTTCCAGCCCGTGTAGGTCGCGAGCGGCGCCTCGACCATCGGCGCGCGCACGCCGGCGACGTCGTTGCCGTCGTCGTCGACCGCGGGGACGAGCACCGGATAGCCCTCGCCCGGGAGCACCTGCGGCGGCTCGCGCAGCACGCCGCGCTCCGCGTCGGGCCCCCAGTCGAGGCGCGGCAGCGCGCTCGGGCCGCGCGGCACCGGCACGCCGGGGATCGCGGGAAACTGGCGCTTCCATTCCTCGAAGGGCACCAGCGTGCCGTCGGCGCGGCGCGGCACGCGGCTCGCTGGCGGCTCCGTGCCATGCGTCGCCCAGGCATCGAGGGCATCGAGCATCGCGCGGAAGAACATGGATGTCCAAACGACGTTGATCTCGTTGCGGCAGATGCCGCGGCCCGGCCTGCCGAGGCGCGGGTCGGCGAAATGCTGAGAGCTCGACCAGAGATAGGCGCGCACGTTCGCGGGCAGCTCCACGTCGCGGCCGCGCGTGTCGGTATGGACCAGCGATCCGCGCCGCTGCCAGTACTCGGTCGAGGTCTGGGTATGCAGCACCAGCGGATCCGTCGCGGGGCGCTTGAGGATCGCGTCGCGCCTGCCGGTGAAATGATCCTCGCTCTCGCCATAGGTGAAGGGGAAGCGGTCGGCCGGGTTGAAGTGGTCCTCGTGCTCCTGGCCGGCCGCGACGATCACGTTGGCGAAGCGGTGATTCATCCACATCAGCCCCGCGCCGGAAACATGCGGCAGCACGCCGTCGAAGACGCGCCGGCCCTGCGCGTCGGCGTTGAAGCCGCGATGTAGCGCGTCGCGGATCAGGCGGCCGGTCTGCGAGCGGCCCCAGGCATAGGCCTTCTCGACGCGCCCGCCGCCCTCGCGCAGCGGGTTCGGCGTGCCCGCGTCGTCGCGCGCGCCGTGCTTGAGGAAGGCGATGAAGTCGCGCACCGCGACATGGCCGAGGCCGAGCACCAGCGGCGAATGCCCTTCGTAGACCAGCTCGTAGATCCAGCCCGGCCTGAAGCCCGCGGGCAGGTGGATGTGCTGGTCGGAGGGCACGACGCCGCGCTCGCCGCCCTGGTTGTCGAGGCCGGTGCCGCCCTCGACGCGCGCGAACATCCACTGGTCGTGCGGCACGGGGATGCGCGGGTCGGTCGCGTAGCGGCGCATGGTCAGGGACGCACGGCGCGTGTCGAGCGAGACGGCGGGATGGCTGCGCGTCGAGGCGCGGCTGCTCAGCGGGAACACGCCGATGCCCGGGCGATCGGCGATGTACTCGACCCGGACCTGCCCGGACACCGGGCGCCCGCCCTCCATCGCCACCGGCACGTCGAGCAGGAAGCGGTCGTCGCCGGGCAGAAGGTCCGCCTGCCAGCCGAGCCAGGCGACGGCGTAGCCGCGGCGCATCAGGAAGCCGTTGCCGCCATGCGCGGCGCTGCGCGGGTCGTTCGATCCCGGGGCGTCGTTGAAGAACTGCAAGCAGCGTATGTTCCCGCGATTGCCGTAGTCGAAAAAGACGCGGCCATTGCCGCGCGCGCGCGCGACCGGTGCCAGAAGCGAGAAGTCGGCCGAGGAGCGCACCAGCCCGTCGGGGTCGCGCGGCGCCTTGTCGAGGTCGGTGATCCCCGCCTGGGCAGGGGCCCCGGGATCGACCGCGAAGAGCGCCTTGCCCGACAGTCGCTCATAGGCGCCGGCGGCACCGAATTCCTGCCCGTCCGCGAAGGCCAGGCGACGCTCCACCCGAAGCTCGATCTTGTTCGTCATGGTCCGCCCCCCGGCCGTCGCGGCCGCCACAGTATAGGCGCATATCCGTGCTTGAACGCAGGCCCCGCTTTCCGGTTACAAGGACGCCATGGGACACGGTTTCCACGAGGAGCGCCTGCGCGCGCGGCGGCGCGGACGAATCCTGCTGGGCAGCCTGAAATGGCTTGCGCTGGCCGGCGTGGTCGCCGCCGGCACATTTTTCGCCTACGGCGCGGGCTATCGCATGGCGGAAACGGAGTCGGGGGACTTGCGCGAGCAGGTCTCCGAGCTGGCGGCGCGCGCGGGCGCGCTCGACGAGGAGAAGGCCAGGCTGCAGCGCGACCTCGCCGCCGCCACCGGCCAGGCGGAGGAGCTGCGCAAGCGCTACGAGAGCGACGTGCCGACCGGCGCGATCTCCGAGCTGCTGCGCATCGCGCGCGCGCGCCTCGCCGCGGGCGTCAAGCCGGAGCGGCTCGCCTCGGTGCTGTCGGCGGCCGAGAATGCGCGGCGCTGCGACGAACGGCCCTCGACGCGCCGCTTCATCGTGCGCACCGGCCCGAAGCGCAACCCCAACGACAGCGCGGCCTTCGCCGATCGCCAGGTGACGGTCGCGGCCAGCGGCGTCCCAGCGGTCGACGCCTCGGGCAGGCCGGAGGCCTGGTTCGATCCGTCGAGGCCGCTGACCGTCACCTTCACGCGCCTGGGCGGCGCCGAGACGACCGCGACCGGCGTGCTGCCGATCCACCACTCCGTCGTCATCCGCGAGGTCGAGTACCGCTTCGCGGTCACCGCGAGCGACGCGCGCGGCTTCGTGCTCGCCACCGCGGACAGCTGCGCCTATCCCTGAGGCCGCGGTCCCGGGCGCACGCGGCGCGCGTCACGCAGGATCCGGGAGGAAGAGACCATGCCGATCGACCTCGTCGCCGCCGACATCGCCGGGCTCGCGGCCGCGCTACGCGCAGGGCGGCTCTCCGCGGCCGCGATCGCCGAGGCGGCGATCGACGCGCATGGCCGGCGGGAAAAGGCGCTCAACGCCCATCGCGCCTTCGACGCGGCGCTGATGCGCCGGCAGGCCGCGGCCGCCGACGCGCTGCTCGCGGCGGGATGCGACCTTGGCCCGTTCATGGGCCTGCCCGTCTCGGTCAAGGACCTGTTCGGACTCTCGGGTTTCCGCACCTGGGCCGGCACGCCGCGCGCGCTGCCCGCCGAGCACGAGCGCGAGGGCGAATTCGTCGGCGCGTTCCGCCGCCAGGCGGCGCTGCTCGCGGCCAAGACCCACACGGTCGAGTTCGCCTTCGGCGGTCTCGGCACGAACCGCCACTGGGGCGCGCCGCGCAACCCCTGGGACGGCGCCACGCATCGCGTCCCCGGCGGCTCGAGCTCCGGCGCGGGCGTCGGCCTCTGGCAGGGCTCGTCGATGCTCGCGCTGGGCTCCGACACGACCGGGTCGGTGCGCATGCCCGCGAGCTGGACCGGCGCGGTCGGGATCAAGGTCAGCCGCGGCCGCTGGACGACCGACGGGCTGCTGCAGCAGAGCGAGACGCTCGACACGCCGGGCATCCTCGCGCGCAGCGCGGCCGACGCGGCGCTGGGCTTCGCGGCGCTCGACGGCGTCCCCGGCGACGCGGTCGCATGGGCGGCGGCGCAGGCCGCGCGCCCGCTCGACGGCCTGCGCATCGGCATCGTGCGCAAGCCCTTCCTCGAGGGCTGCGAGCCGGGGATCGCGGAGCGCGTCGAGGAGGCGCTGCGCGAACTCGAGGCCGGCGGCGCGCGCCTCGTCGACTTCGAGCTTCCCGAGGCGTTGCCCGCCTACGAGCTCTGGCTCGCGGGCCATCTCTCCGCGCCGGAGGCGCATGCGACCCTGGTCGAGCGCTTCGCCGACTGGATCCCTTCGATCGACCCGAACATCTGGGCGCGCATCAGCAGCTTCGGCGAGATGCCGGCGGGGGAATATGTCCGCCGGCGCCGGCGCATCCTCGGCTGGATGGACGCGACCGAGGCGCGCATGCAGGACATCGACGCCATCGCGATGCCCACGATTCCGATCGCGCCGCCGCCCCTCGCCGAGGTCGAGGCGCTCGAGGGCTATCGCGCCCGCAACACGGCGGCGTCGCGCAACGCCGCGGTGATCAGCCTGCTCGATTGCTGCGCCATCACGCTGCCCGTCGGCCTCGACGCCGCGCGCATGCCCGTGGGCATGCAGCTTGCCGCGCGCCGTGGCGGCGAGCGCGCGCTGATGGGGATCGCGCTCGCCGCGGAGCGGCGGCTGGGGCGGCCGATCGACCGCCTGGGCCGGCCGCCAATGGTCGCCGCATGACGCGCCGCGCCGCATCGCGGTGGCTGGCGGCGGCGCTGGCGCTGGCGCTGGGCCTCGCCATGCGCCCCGCGGCGGCGCACCCGCACGCCTACGCGGACATCGAGGTCGAGCTGGTCGTCTCGGCCGAGGGACGCCTCGAGGCGCTGCGCCAGACCTGGGTCTTCGACGACGCGTTCTCGGCCTTCACGATCCCGCGCCCGCGGCGCGGCCGGCCGGCCAGCGGGCCGGACGCCGCCGCGCTCGACGCGGCACGGCGCATGGTCGGCGACCTCCATGCCCATGGCTACTTCACGCTGCTGCAGCGCGAGGGCAGGCGGCTCGCCACCGGCAAGGCGCGCGACGTGCGCGGCGAGCTGCGCGAGGGCAGGCTCGCGATCGGTTTCCTGCTGCCGCTGGCGGAGCCCGCCGACCTGCGCGCCGCCGCGCTCTCCTACGCCGTCTTCGACCCGAGCTACTACATCGAGATGCTGCACCGAGACGAAGCGGCGATCGTGCTGCCCGCCGCCGCCGCGGGATGCGCGACGCGGCTTGTCCCGCCGGCGCCGGAGCCCGAGCAGGTGTCGCGCGCGGCCGCGCTCGGGCCCGGCCAGTCGGGCGGCGACAGCATGGGCGAGGCCTTCGCAGAGCGGGTCTTCGTGCGATGCGGCGCGCCGCCCTGATCGCGCTCGCGAGCGCGGCCCTGCTCGCGGCGCCCGAGGCGCCGGCGCAGGACGCCGCGCTCGCCGCGGGCGGGCTCGTCGGCTGGATCCTCGACGCGCAGCGCGTGCTCCATGGCGAGCTCGTGCGGCTCGTGCGCCTCCTCGCCGACGATCCAGGCGGCAGGCACGCGGGCATGCTGATCCTCGCCTCCTTCCTCTACGGGCTCTTCCATGCCGCCGGGCCTGGCCATGGCAAGGCGGTGCTCGCCACCTACCTCGCCACGCAGCCGCAGCGGCTCGCGCGCGGCATCGGACTCGCCGTCGCCTCGGCCTTCGCGCAGGGCGTCGCCGCCATCCTGCTCGTGGTCGCGCTCGTCGTCGTCGCCGGCTGGCTGCCGCGCGACGCGCAGGGCGCTGCGGCCTGGGGCGAGCGGATCGGCTTCGCGCTGCTCGCCGCGCTCGGCTGCGCCCTCGCATGGCGCGGCGCGCGCGCGATCGCCGGGCGCGACGACGGGCATGGACATGGCGGCGCACACGGGCATGATTGCGGCCACGTGCATGCGCCAGCGCCCGATGCGCTCGCGGCGCCGGGGCTGCTCGCTTCGCTCGGCGTCGTTATGTCGATCGGGCTCCGGCCCTGCACGGGCGCGGTGCTCGTGCTCGTGCTTACCTTCGCTTTCGACCTGCTCTGGGCGGGCATCGCCGCGGTCGCCGCCATGTCGGCGGGCACGGCGCTGGCGCTCGGCACGATGGGCGCGATCGTC
>VGDA01000099.1 GCA_016869915.1 Alphaproteobacteria bacterium | reverse complement strand
GCGACGATCAGCTCGGGCTGCAGCGCCAGGGCGCGCGCGATGCCCAGGCGCTGGCGCTGGCCGCCGGAGAACTCGAACGGGTAGCGGTTGAGGGCGTCCGCGCGCAGCCCCACGCGCTCGAACAGCTTGGTCACGCGCTCGCGCCGCTCGGCTGCGGAGAGCGCGCTGTAGTTCTCCAGCGGCTCGGCGACGATGTCGCCCGAGGCCATGCGCGGGTTGAGCGACGCGTAGGGGTCCTGGAAGACCATCTGCACGCGGCGCCGGTGCGGGCGCATCTCCGACTGGGAAAGCTTCGTGACGTCGGTGCCTCCGAGGGAGATGCTGCCGCGGGTCGGCTCGACGAGGCGCAGGATGAGGCGCGCCACGGTGGACTTGCCGCAGCCCGACTCGCCGACGAGGCACAGCGTCTCGCCGGGGTTGATCGAGAAGCTGACCCCATCGACCGCCTTCACGTGGCCGACGGCGCGGCGCAGCACGCCGCGCAGGACGGGGAAGTGCTTGACGAGGCCGTCGACCTCGAGCACGGGCGCCGCGCTCATGCGCCGGCTCCTTCCGCCACGAAGCAGGCGACGCGATGGTCGGCGCCCTTGGACTCGAGGGAGGGCGCCTCATGGCGGCAGCGCTCGGTCGCCACGGGGCAGCGCGGCGCGAAGGCGCAGCCGGCGATCGGCTCGCGCAGGTTCGGCACGATCCCGGGGATCTCGGAGAGGCGGCGGGCGCCTTCCTTCTTGAGGCGCGGGATCGAGGCCATGAGGCCGCGCGTGTAGGGGTGGAGAGGTCGGTCGAAGAGCTCGTAGATGTCCGCCTCCTCGACGACGCGGCCGGCATACATGACGATCACGCGCTGGCAGGTCTCCGCGACCACGCCGAGGTCGTGGGTGATCAGCATGATCGCCGCGCCTATCTCGCTCTTGAGCTCGACCATGAGCTTGAGGATCTGCGCCTGGATGGTGACGTCGAGCGCGGTGGTCGGCTCGTCCGCGATCAGGAGCCGCGGGTTGCAAGAGAGCGCCATCGCGATCATCGCGCGCTGGCGCATGCCGCCGGAGAACTGGTGCGGGTAGTCGAGCACGCGGCGCTCGGGGTCGGGGATCCGCACGAGGCGCAGCATCTCCACCGCGCGCGCCATCGCCTCGGCGCGCGACTTGCGCTGGTGGATGACGACCGCCTCGGCGATCTGGTCGCCGATGGTGAGCACGGGGTTCAGGCTCGTCATCGGCTCCTGGAAGATCATCGCGATCCGGTTGCCCCGGATCTCGCGCATCTCGCCCTCCTCGAGCGAGAGGAGCTCGCGGCCGTCGAAGCGCACGGAGCCGCCGACGGTCCGGCCGAGGCGCGCGGGCAGCAGGCGCAGGATCGACAGCGCCGTGACGCTCTTGCCGCAACCCGACTCCCCGACGATCCCGAGCGTCTCCCCGGGCTTGACCTGGAAGCTGACGCCGTCGACGGCGCGCGTGATCCCGTCCTTCGTGAAGAAATGGGTCCGCAGGTCGTCGACCTGGAGGACCGGTGCCGTGGCGTCCGTCATGGCGTCTCGCCGATCCTTTCCGTGCGTCGCGCCGTCGCGGCCGGCATCGCTAGACCACCGACACGAGCCCGCCATCGACGGCGAGCAGGTGGCCGTTGACGTAGGAGCCCGCGTCCGAGGCGAGGAAGACCGCCGCGCCGCCGATCTCGGCGGGGTCGGCCCAGCGCTTGAGCGGCGTGCGGCCCTCGACCCAGGCGACGAACTCCGGGTTCGCGAGGATGGCCTCGTTCATCTCCGTACGGAAGAAGCCCGGCGCGATGCAGTTCACGTTCACGCCCTGCGGGCCGAGCTCGGCGGCGAGCGAGCGGGTGAGGCCCCATAGCCCGCTCTTGGCCGCCACGTAGGCGTGGACCGTCGGCCGCGCGAGCACCGACATGATCGAGCCCGTCATCACGATCCGCCCGCGCCCGGCAGCCACCATGTGCCGCGCGGCGGCCTGCGCCATCGCGAAGCAGGAGGAGAGGTTGACCGACACGACGCGCTCCCAGTCCGCCATCCGCCACTCCGGCAGCGGCCTGCGATGCTGGATGCCGGCGTTGCAGACGAGGACGTCGAGGCGGCCATGGCGCGCCGCGACGGCGTCGATCCCGGCGACCGACGCGTCGTGGTCGGCGACGTCGAAGGCGCATGTGCCGGCGTCGAGACCTTCCGCGCGCAGCCTCGCGGCCGCGGCGTCGAGCGTCGCGGCGTCGCGGCCGTTCAGGACGACCCGCGCGCCATGCTCGGCGAGCGCGCGCGCCATGGCGAGGCCGAGGCCGCGCGAGGCGCCCGAGACGAGCGCGACGCGCCCGTCGAGGGAAAAGAGCCTGGATGCCATCGTCGTCGTCCCCCCGGTCCGCCGCTGGGTCACATGCGTCGCGCGATGCGCGGGTCGAGCCTGTCGCGCAGGCCGTCGCCGAGCAGGTTCACCGCAAGGACGACGACCGCGAGGCACAGGCCCGGGAAGAAGATCGTCCAGGGCGCGACGCCGAGGCGGCCGCGCGCGGCCGCGATCATGTTGCCCCAGGTCGGGATCTCGGGCGGGACGCCGGCGCCCAGGAAGGAGAGCCCGGCCTCGACCAGGATCGCCGAGGCGCTGATGTAGGTCGCCTGCACGATCAGGGGGTTGATCGTCGCCGGCAGGATGTGCCGGACGATGATCTTCGAGGCGCGGCTGCCGCCGGCGACGGCGGCGTCGACATAGGGCTGCTCGCGCACGCTCAGCACGACCGAGCGCACCAGGCGCACGACGCGCGGGATCTCGGGAATCGTGATCGCGACGACGACGACCCAGACGCTCGCCTTTGTGAGCGCGACCAGCGCGATGGCGAGCAGGATGCCGGGGATGGCCATCAGGCCGTCCATGAAGCGCATGACGATCGCGTCGACGCGGCGGTAGTAGCCGGCCGCGAGGCCGATCCACAGGCCGATCGAGATCGACAGGATCGCGACGCTTACGCCCACGATCATCGACACCCGCGCCCCGAACACGGTGCGCGCGAGCATGTCGCGGCCAAGGTGGTCGGTGCCGAATAAGTGGTCCGCGGAGGGCGGCCTCAGGCGGTTGGCCGGCGCCATGGCGAGCGGGTCGCCGACGATCCACGGCGCGAAGACGGCGAGGAAGACCATCGAGGCCAGCAGCGACCCGCCGATCACGATCGTCGGGTTGCGCCGCGCGAAGACGAGCAGGGCGCCCATCGTCGTGGTCGGCGCCTTCGGAGCGATCGTCGTCGGCGATGCGCTGGTCATGGCGGGCTCAGTACCGGATGCGCGGGTCGAAGAACGTGTAGGACAGGTCCACCGCGAGGTTCACCAGCACGTAGATGCCCGAGAACAGGACGATCACGCCCTGGATGATCGGGTAGTCGCGGCGCGCGATCGCGTCGACGACGAGGCGGCCGATGCCCGGGATGTTGAACACGGTCTCGGTGATCACGACGCCGCCGATCAGCAGCGCGACGCCGATGCCGATCACGGTGACGATCGGGACGGCCGCGTTCTTGAGCGCGTGGCGCAGCAGCATGGTGTGGGTCGCGACGCCCTTGGCGCGCGCGGTGCGGATGTAGTCCTCGGCGAGCACGTCCAGCATCGTGGCGCGCGTGATGCGCGCGATCAGCGCGACATAGGCGAGGCCGAGGGCGAGGGACGGCAGGACGAGGTTGCGCAGCCATGGCACGATGCCTTCCTCGATCGGCGTGTAGCCCTGCACCGGCAGCCACTTCAGGTGGATCGCGAAGACGTAGATCAGCAGGTAGCC
Organism: Alphaproteobacteria bacterium; assembly: GCA_016869915.1. Taxonomy (GTDB): domain Bacteria; phylum Pseudomonadota; class Alphaproteobacteria; order CACIAM-22H2; family CACIAM-22H2; genus CAIOSQ01. Next base: position 6,037 of record VGDA01000099.1, on the reverse strand, counting down.
GACGACGAAGACCGGCACGGAGAAGCCGAGCACGGCGAAGCCCATGACCACGCGGTCGACGATCGTGGCGACGCGCCAGGCTGCGAGCACGCCGAGCGTCAACGCGAGGGTGATCGCGACGCAGAGCGTGGTAAGCGCGAGCGAGAGCGTTGGTTGGTAGCGCTGCCCGACCAGCGAGAGCACCGGCGTGTTCCAGAACATGGACTGGCCGAGGTCGCCCCGCGCCAGTTGGCCGACCCAGAGCAGGAACTGCTTCCATAGCGGCTCGTCGAGGCCGAGGCGCTTGCGGATCATCTCGATGTTGGCCGGGGTGGCGTTGTCGCCCGCGATCACGGCCGCGGGATCGCCGGGCGAGAGGTGGAGCAGCAGGAAGACGCAGACCGCCACGATGGCCATCACGGGCAGGGTGGCGAGGAGGCGTCGCACGATGTAGGCGATCATGTGTCCGTTCGCGTCGGGCGTTCCCGGGGAGTACCGGCCCGGGGCGCGCGCCCCGGGCCGGTGCAGGCCTGCGTCAGGCCTTCTCGACGTTCCACCAGGGGATGACCTCCGGCACCGGCAGCATGTTCCGGATGTTCGCCCGGTGCGCCGCCGGCTGGATCCACTGGCCGTAGTAGAGGTGGTGCACGTAGCCCCAGGCGTTGTCCTGGATCTGGCGCGCGACGGCCTGTCGCTCCTGCAGCGTCTCGGCCTGCGCCCACTTCTCGCGCAGCTGCTCGTGCAGGGCGTTCTCCGGCCAGCCGAACCAGCCCTTGTCTCCGGTCGCGGCGTGGGCGGCGAGGTTGATCGGATGCGCCGTCGCCGTGCCGCCGCCGGAGGTGATGAAGATGTTCCATCCCCCCTGGTCGGGCGGCGACTTGACCGAGCGGCGCTGCACGACGTTCGACCAGTCCATCGGGACGAGGTTCACGTTGAAGCCTGCGCCGCGCAGCTCCTTCGCCAGGATCTCGGCGGAGTTGCGCATGTACTCGATGTTGGTCGCCTGCATCAGGATGATCGGCTTGCCGTCGTACCCGGACTCCCTGAGCAGCTGGCGGGCCCTGTTCAGGTCCGGACCCTTGGTGAACCACTCCATGTTGACGTCGCTCTCCATCGGCGTGCCGCAGGTGAAGAACGAGCCGCAGGCGCGGGCGTACTTGGGGTTCGGGAAGGTCGCCGCCATGTGGTCCTTCTGGTTGACCGCCCACTGGGCGGCCTGGCGTGCCTTCAGGTTGTTGAACGGCGGGTGGAGGTGGTTGAAACGGATGTAGCCGACCTGGCCCAGGCTGTTCAGGACCGAGATGCGGACGTTACGGTCGGACTCGAGCTGAGGCAGGAGCTCGATCGGCGGCGTCTCGTAGAAGTCGATCTCGCCGGCCTGCAGCGCCGACACTGCCGTCTGCGCCTCGGGCATGTTGATGTAGATCACGCGGTCGAGCTTGACGACCTTGCCGCCGGCGATGCCCGAGGCGGGCTCGGAGCGCGGCACGTAGTGCGGGTTCTTCTCGTAGACGTACTGCGTGCCCGGCCGGCTCTCGGCCATGTTCATCGTGAACGGACCCGAACCGACGACGCCGTTGGTCGTGTCGATCTTCTGGAACGGGTCGGTCTCCGCGACCTTCTTGGGCATCATGAAGCAGAGCGGCGTCGATGTCTTCGACAGCGCGTCGTAGACGAGGCCCCAGCGCTCCTTGAGGCGCAGCACGATCGTCTTGTCGTCCTTCGCCGACAGGTCGGCGGTCTTCGACAGCATGATCTGGCCGGCGCCGTCGCGCGCGCCCCAGCGGCGCAGCGAGGCCACGCAGTCGGCGGCGGTGACGGCCGTGCCGTCCGACCACTTCAGGCCGTCGCGCAGCTCGAAGGTGTAGGTCAGCTTGTCGTCGGAGACGCCATGGCGGCCGACCATCTGCGGCTGCGGGTTGAAGTTCGCGTCGATCCCGAACAGCACGTCGTAGACCATGTTGCCGTGGTAGGCGGCCATGTTGGCCGTGGTCCAGATCGGGTCGAAGGTCGGGATGTCGCCGTGCATGACCGCGCGCACGGTGTTCTGCTCGCCGCGGCGTGCCTGGCCGCGCGCGATGGCGGGAGCCCCGGCGACGGCCGCGATGCCCGCGGACCCCTTGAGGATGGAACGACGAGACGACTTCATTGATGCACCTCCCTGGTGGAACCCTGGATCCCCGGCGCTCCCGGCGCGCCAACCCGATCCCCATCGGGGCGGCGCCGGTCGCCGCTGCGACCGAAGGAACCACGGATCGCTACGCATGTCGACGGGCTGTTCGCCGGGCGGTACGCCAGACGCCGCGCGCCAGGCGCGGCGCGAGCCGCTATGCTGCGTGCCGCTGCGTCGGAATCGAGGGAGGAAGCCATGGTCTCCGGGAAGCTTCGCGTAGGCGTCGCGCGCACCGCGCTGCTGGAGGACGGCCGCACCTTCTTCGACCCGCAGGCGCTGGGCATCCTCGATTCGGCGCCGGGCCTCGAATGGGAATACCTGCCCGACCAGCCCAAGCGGCTCGCGGCCGACCACTGCGCGCGCTACGACGTGATCTGCGCCGTGTCCGAGGGCATCGGCGCCGAGGCGCTCGGCCGGCCCGACCTGCGCCTCAGGCTCCTCGCCGGCTTCGGCGCGGGCTACGACACGCGCGACGTCGGGGCGCTGACCGCCGCGGGCGTGCTGCTGACCAACAACCCGAACGCCGTGCGCCGGCCGATGGCGACCACCCAGCTGACCTTCGTGCTCGCGCTGGCGCACAAGCTGCCGACCAAGGACAGGCTGGTGCGCGAGGGGCGCTGGGGCGAGCAGCGCAGCCACTACGGCACCGGCCTCGTCGGGCGCACGCTGGGGTCGCTGGGCATCGGCAACATCGGCCGCGAGCTGTTCAGGATCGCGCGGCCGCTCGACATGCGCTTCATCGCGCACGACCCCTTCGTGAAGCAGGAGGACGTCGCCGGGCTAGGCGTCACGCTCGTCGACTTCGACACGCTGTTCCGCGAGTCCGACTTTCTGGTAACCAACGTCCTGCTGAACGACGCCACGCGCGGCATCGTGGGGGAGCGCGCCCTCGGCCTCATGAAGCCGACGGCCTACCTGGTCAGCGCGGCGCGCGGGCCGGTGGTGCAGGAGGCGGCGCTGCATCGCGCCCTGGCCGAGAAGCGCATCGCCGGCGCGGCGATGGACGTGTTCGAGGTCGAGCCGACGCCGGTCGACAACCCGATCCTGAAGCTGGACAACGTGATCGTGTCGCCGCACGCGCTCTGCCACACCGACGAGTGCAACCGCTCGCTCGCCGAGGGCTCGTTCAGGTCGGCCGCCGCCTTCGCGGGCCGCGCGCGGCCCGACCACCTGGTCAACCCGCAGGCGCTCTCGCACCCGCGCCAGGCTGGCTGGCTCGGCTGAGGCTGCCCTCCCCGCGCCGGCCAGGGGCGCGGGGAGGGACCTTCGCTCAGAACACGAGGCCGGGCTCGGTCTTCTCGTCGAGCGGCCAGATCGGGCGCTGGACCTTGGTGTACGGGATCTTGCGGTAGTCGCGGCTGAGCGGTCCGTCGGAGTCGATGTACATCACCTTCTTCGCGATCGGCCCGAAGGCCGCGCGGAAGTGGTTGGTCGACTTCACGGCGACGATCTTCCGCTCGGTCGGCTCGATGCCGACGTTGCGGAACAGCTCGAGTCCGAGGGCCTGGGTGCGGTTGGCGATCAGCACGACCTCGATCCCGTCGACCTTGATGGCGGCGCAGTCGCCCATCGGCACCTGCGTCGGGCCGAAGCTCTGCCAGCAGTCGCGCTTCAGGCCCACGACCTTGACGATCGCGTCGACCGGCAGGCCCGAACTCTGCGCGATCTTGCCGCCGAAGCGCAGCGGGAACTCCGCGCCGAGGCCGGCGGCGAAGCAGAGCCTGACCGCGATTGGGTCCCAGATCGGGCCGAGGCAGGCGCTCTCCACCTTCCGCTCGATCAGGCGGCGCAGGATCGTGGTGTTGTCCGATGGCGCGCCGCCGCCGGCGTTGTCGGCCGGGTCCGCCATCACCACCGGCGCGTCGTTGAACTCGAGTGCCGCCGTGATCCCGTCCTCGACGCCGTGGTAGGCGGGCGCGGTCTTGCCGCGCATCGAGACGAATTCCTCGCCGATCGACGTCGCGAGCGCGTCGGCCTTCTTCTTGTCGCCGTCGGTGATCACCAGGATGCGCCCGGTGAGCTCGGCCACGTCCGCGTAGGGGAAGCAGTGCCCGATCGAGATCGAGAGCACGCCGTCCTTGCCCTCCATCGCGCTCATGCGATCGACGAAGGCGCGCATCATCGGCTCGGTCGTCGGGTAGCTGCCGATCTGGCGGCAGTCGTAGACCGACATCACCGGCTTGATCTTGCCGCGGATCGTCCGCAGCACGAGGTCGAGCACCTCCTCGGCGCGCTCGACGACGTCGGTGTGCGGGAACTCCTTGTAGAGGATGATGACGTCGGCGCCCTTCACGCGCTTGAGCGTGAGGTGGCAATGCGGGTCGAGCTCGACGCCGATCACGCATTTCGGCCCGACGATCGCGCGCACGCGCTCGATCACGTCGCCCTCGACGTCGTCGTAGCCCTGCGCGACCATCGCGCCGTGCAGGCCGAGCAGCACGCCGTCGAGCGGCATCGCGGCCTTGCACTGGGCGAGGATCTCGTCGCGCATCGCCTCGTAGTCGGCGCGCACGGTCGTGCCTGACGGGCTGGCGGCGAAGCAGCTGCCCTCGACCAGCGTGAAGCCCTCCTGCGCGGCGCGGCGGCGCGCGACGAAGAGCGTCGCGGTGCACATCAGCGGCGTGTCGCTCGGGTGCTCGCCGGGGCGCAGGTAGACGCCCTGCTTGTAGTCGTCGATGCAGGTCGCCATCGGCGAGAACGTGTAGGTCTCGGTGGCGATCGTCGCTGCGAACAGGCGCATGTCGGTCTTTCCCTTCCCCTCGGTGGAACCGCGCGGATTTAAGCGCGCCGCGCCGCGCGAGTCATCCCTCGGCGGCGATGGCCGCGGCGGCGCGCGCTCGCGCGCGCTCGCGCCACCAGACATAGAGGCCGGAGAGGATGATGATGGCCGCGCCCGCCAGGGTCCACCGGTCGGGCAGGGTCCCGAACATGCTCCAGCCCAGCAGCGTCGCCCAGACGATGACCGTGTAGGTGAGCGGCGCCACCGCGGAGACCGGCGCGAGCTGCAGCGCGCGCACGACCATCCACTGGCCGACGAGGTTCAGGCAGCCGTTGAGCAGCAGCAACCCGGCCTCGCGCGCGTCGGGCGTGCGCCAGGCGAGCAGCGCGAAGGGCGCGGACAGCGCGAAGCCGGTGATCGTCTGCCAGACCAGCATCGTCGTCGCCTCCGAGCGCGCGCCGACGACGCGCGTGGCGATGACGCCGAGCGACCAGCAGACGGTCGAGCCGAGCACGAGCAGCGCCGGCCAGCCGACCGCGTCCCCGCCGGCGCCGGGGCGCACGACGACGAGCATGCCGAGGAAGCCGACGCCGATCGCGGACCAGCGCCGCCAGCCCACGCCCTCGCGCAGGATCAGCGCCGACATCGCGGTGACGATGAAGGGCCCGACGAACATCAGCGTCGTCGCGGTGGCGAGCGGCAGCCGCGCCAGCGCACCGGCCATGAAGCAGGTCGCGCCGAGGAAGCAGCAGCCGCGCAGGACCAGCAGCCGGCGCTCCGGCGTCGACGCCAGGTGCGCCGGGCGCATGGCGACCACGGGTAGGAAGAATGCCGCGAAGAGCGCGAAGCGGCTCCAGACGACGATCATCTCCGGCACGGTCTCCATGGCCAGCTTCTGGATCGCGTCGGTGATCCCGAAGATCGCCTGCGCGCCCATCATGACGAGGACGCCGCGCGCCGGATGATCGCTGTGAGCCAATGAAGCGCCCTCCCCAGGCGCGTGCCGTTCATCGCTTGCGGAGCGGCGTCGCGGGTCCAATGATAGCGCGCATCGCGGCAGGGGAGGGTTGCATGAACGTCAGGACGCGCATCTGGAGCGACATCGACTTCGAGCGGGCGGGCAAGCAGGTGGGCTGGGTGAACCTTCCCCATTCGGTGACCCGCTC
>VGDA01000098.1 GCA_016869915.1 Alphaproteobacteria bacterium | reverse complement strand
TGGCGCCGGTGATCTCGAACTTCGTGTCCAAGAACGGCACGAAGGGCAAGGCGTTCGTCGACGCGGTCGCGGCCGCCGGCTGACGCAGGACACACCGCCCGCCGCGCGAGCGGCGGGCGGGCTTCCCGCGGCAGGCGGGGCAGGTCAGGTCTGGACGAGGCGGGACGGGGCATGGTCAGGGCGTTTCTCGGCATCACGCATTTCGCGCGCAACGCGCTGCGGGTGTTCTCCGTCCTCCTGCTCGCCTTCTACCTGTCGCTGATCCTGCTGCAGGTCTTCTACCGCTACGTCCTCAACGACTCCCTCTTCTGGTCGGAGGAGGTCGTCCGCTACAGCCTCGTCTGGGGCGTGATGCTCGGCGCGGCGCTGGTCGCCTACGACCGCGCGCATATCTCCGTCGAGGTGATCGGCGCGTTCCTGCCGCCCGCAGGCAAGCGCGTGCTCGCCTTCCTCGCCAACAGCTGCACCCTCGCCTTCCTTGTCATCCTGATCTACGCCGGGCTCGACTTCACCGACCGCACCTGGTTCCAGCGCTCCGCCTCGCTCGGCGTCCCGATGCGCTGGGTCTACCTCGCCATCCCGGTCGGCGCGCTGCTCGAGGCCTGGTTCATGCTCGCGGCCTGGCTGCAGGAACGCGAGCCGTCCTCGGCCGAAGCCGAAGCCCTGCTCTGAAGCGCACCGAGGAGACCGGCAATGGTCGTCGGCATCATGCTCGCCCTGTTCGCGCTCTTCATGTGCATGGGCGTGCCGATCGCCCATGCGATGGGGCTGGCCGCGGCGCTCGCGCTGCTGTGGGAGGGGCAGATCCCCATCCTCCAGCTCGCCCAGAGCTTCTACCAGTCGATCGACGGCTTCGCCCTGCTCGCGGTGCCCCTCTTCATCCTCGCGGGCGAGCTGATGAGCGTAGGCGGCATAACCGAGCGGCTCGTCAACATGTCCCGCGCCCTGATCGGCCATGTCCGCGGCGGCCTCGCGCAGGCGAACATCCTCACCAACATGTTCATGGCCGCGATCTCGGGCTCGGCGCTCGCCGACCTCGCGGCGATCGGCTCGATGATGATCCCGGCGATGAAGAAGGAAGGCTACCGCGCCGACTTCTGCGTCGCGGTCACGTCCTGCGCGGCCATGATGGCGCCGATCATCCCGCCCTCCGTGATCGCGGTCATCTACGGCTCCGTGACCGGCGTGTCGATCGGCGCGCTCTTCCTCGGCGGCGTGATCCCGGGCGTCCTCGCCGGCATATCGATGTTCATCATCACCTGGTTCATCGCGCCGCGCGCGGGCGCGAAGCCGGTCCCGCGCGCGCCGATGCCAGAGGTCGCCTCTTCCTCCACCCGGGCGATCCCCGCGCTCGTCATGCCGATCATCATCGTCGGCGGCATCCTCGGTGGCGTGTTCACCCCGACCGAGGCGGGGGCGGTCGCCGCACTCTACGCGCTGGTCTTCGGCTTCGTGCTGCGCCGCCATTCGCGCGCGACGCTGTTCCACAACTTCGCGAACGCGGCCTCCACGACGGCGGCCGCGCTGGTGACGATCGGCGGCGCGGCCCTCTTCAGCTGGATCCTCGCCCGGGCCGGTGCCGCCCAGATGGCGCTACAGCTCATGCTGTCGGTCACCGACGCGCCGATCGTCGCCCTGCTGATCCTCATCGGCTTCTTCTTCCTGCTCGGCACGTTCCTCGAGCCCGTGCCGGCGCTGATCATCACGGTCCCCGTCCTCACGCCGATGATCAAGCACCTCGCGATGGACCCGGCCCATGTCGGCATCATCGTGATCATGATGCTGGTGGTCGGCTCGGTGACTCCCCCTGTCGGCATCCTCGCGATGGTGGCCTGCAAGATCGCCGGGGTCGAGTACAACAGGACCTTCGGGATGCTCGCGCCCTACATCGCGGCCTGGCTCATCGTGGTGGTGCTGGTCGCCTTCAACCCCTGGATGGTGACCTGGCTCCCCTCGCTGATGATCAAGTGAGGAGGACGGCATGGAGGCACGCCTCAACCATCTCGGCCAGCCCGTCGGCCCGCCCCTGGCCGGCTGGGAGCCGGTGCCTCGCCCGCCGCGCAGCCCGATGGAGGGGCGACGCTGCCGCGTCGAGCCGATCGACCCGGCGCGCCATGGCGACGACCTCTTCGCCGCCTTCGCCGAGGACCGCGACGGCCGGACGTTCACCTATCTCGGCGCAGGCCCCTTCGCCGACCGCGCGGAATTCGACGCCTGGATGTCGCGGACCTGCCTCGGCGAGGATCCACTGTTCCACGCGATCGTCGACCGTGCCACCGGGCGCGCGCTGGGCGTCGCCTCATACATGCGCATCGATCCCGCCGCCGGCGTGATCGAGGTCGGGCACATCAACTTCTCGCTCGCGATGCAGCGCAGCTCCATCGCCACCGAGGCGATGTTCCTGATGATGCGCCGCGTCTTCGAGGATCTCGGCTACCGGCGCTACGAGTGGAAATGCGACTCGCTCAACGCGCCGTCGCGGCGCGCGGCGGAGCGCCTCGGCTTCACCTACGAGGGGCTGTTCCGCCAGGCCACGGTCTATCGCGGCCGCAGCCGCGACACGGCGTGGTTCTCCATGCTCGACCGCGAGTGGCCGTCGCTGCGCAGCGCCTACGAGGCCTGGCTCTCGGACGCCAATTTCGACGCGCAGGGCCGCCAGCGCGCCTCGCTGCGCGATCTCGTCGCGAGGCTGCGCGCCTAGCGGACGTGCCAGTCGACGTCGAGCGGCTTGGCGCCGTTCAGCTCGCCGTAGCCCGCGCCCGTCGTCCCCGTGGGCTCCGCGCCGAAATAGCGCGGGTCGACCGGCATGCGCGCCGGCTGCCAGCGCAGGTCGGTCGAGACTCGCACGGTGCTGCTCGCGTCGTGGTGGTCCAGGCTGCCATGGAGCAGATACATCCCGAAGAGGATGACGTCGCCGGCGCGGAAATCCGCGGTCAGGAGCCGCGTGCCGCGGGACCGCGCGAAGTCGATCGCGTTCTCCGCGAAGGCGGCCTTGCGGCTGGTGTCGCGCACCACGTCGAAGCCGACCACGGATTCGACGAGGTCGGAGAAGCGGTGCGAGTTCTCGACCACCATCAGCGGCCCGCGCGAGACCGGCGTGTCGCCCATGGAGGTCCAGACCGTCCAGACCTGGTCGTGCATGCGCGTGAAGAACGGGTAGTCGAAATGCAGGCCGGTGGCGCGGCCCGGAACGCCCACGCGCAGGAAGAGGAAGTCCTGCGCGCGCGGCGCCTCGCCCGCGACGATTTCCATCACGCGCGCGATGTCGCGACCATGCGTGACCGCGCGCAGCGCCGGGCCCTCGCTCACCGAGCGCCAGAACCGCCCGAGGTCGGGCTCGCGCGCCTTGCGCGCCGACCGGCCGGTGAAGACGTCGCCGCCCGGCGCGATCTCGTCGACGGCCGCGAGGCGCGCGAGCACCTCGCCGCGCGCGGCGAGGACGGCGTCGCGGTCGAGCACGCCGCGAAGGAAGAGATAGCCGTCCTCGGCGAGCCTGCGGCGCAGCACCGCCGGGTCGTCGAGAAGGCGCGCGGAATCCGCGAGCTCGCCGACGAGGTCCTCCGGGACTTCCCTCCCCTGGACGATGCAGCCGCGCATGGATCCTCCCCCTTGCCTTGCCCGGCGCAGTTTGCTGCGCCGGGCGGGTGACTTGCAAACCCGAACGCGTGCTAGCTTCCCGCGAGTCAGGCACAGGAGCACGCAATGTCGGCGCCGCGCATCGCCCTGCTCGGGTTCTCGATCGAATGCAACAAGTGGTCCCCGCCGGCGACGCGAGCCGACTTCGAGCAGCGCACCTGGCTGGAGGGCGACGCCATCGTGGCCGACGCGCGCAGCGCGGCTCCGGCCGCGCTGGGCGAGATGCCCGGCTTCGTGCAGGCGATGGACGCGAGCGGCCCGTGGGAGCCCGTGCCCACGCTGCTGTGCTGCGCCGAGCCAGGCGGCCCGGTGCGCCGCGAGGTCTTCGAGGAGATGCTCGCGAAATGGCGCGCGGGGCTCGTCGCCGCCGGGCCCGTCGACGGCGTCTACGCGATGATGCATGGCGCGGGCCTCGCCGAGCACGACGAGGACCCGGACGGCATCGCGCTCGCGATGGTGCGCGAGATCGTCGGGCCTGGCGTGCCCGTCGTGGCGAGCTTCGACCTGCACGCCAACGTCTCGTCGCGCATGGTCGACAGCGTCGACGTCTTCGTCGGCTACCGCACCAACCCGCATCTCGACATGCGCGAGCGTGGCGCGGAATGCGCCGGCCACATGCGCGACCTGCTCGCCGGCCGGCGCACGGCGAGGGCGCATCTGCGCCTGCCGATCATCCCGCCCACCGTGACGATGCTGACCGCGCCCGGCGCGCCGCTGCGCCCCTATGGCGAGATGATCGACCTAGGCCAGGCGCGCATGGCGGAGGCGCCCTATGCCGGGCGAATCCTCAACGTCTCGGTGATGGGCGGCTTCGCCTATGCCGACACGTCGAAGAACGGCCTCAGCGTGATCGTGACCTCCGACCGCGACGCGAGCGAGCTCGGCGCGCGGCTCGCGCGCGAGATCGCCGAGCTGGGCTGGGCCAATCGCGCGCGGTTCCGCGCCCGCCTCACCTCGCTCGAGGAGGCGACCGCGATCGCCCTCGCGGCGAGCCGCGACCCGTCGCTGCCCGCGCGCTGCTTCGCCGACGTCGCCGACAATCCCGGCGGCGGCGCGCGCGGCAACACGATGTGGATACTCGAGGCCTTCCACCGCGCAGGGGTGACCGGCGCGCTGGTCGGCGTGGTGAACGACCCCGCGCTCGCCGCGGAGGCGCATCGCCTCGGCGTCGGCGCGCGCCTCGAGGCAAGGTTCAACCGCGACGAGGCCAGCGAGTTCTCCAGGCACTTCGCCGCGGCGGCGACCGTGCGCGCGCTGCACGACGGCAAGGTCACGGGCCGGCGCGGCATCTTCGCGCGCACGCGCATCGACCTCGGCCCGACCGCCGCGCTGGAGATCGGCGGCATCGTCGTCGTGGTCATCACCCAGCGCACGCAATGCGCCGATCCCGTCTTCTTCGAGGCGCTCGGCCTCGACGTCGGCAGGGCCCGCGTCGTGGTCGTGAAGTCGCGCGGGCATTTCCGCGGCGGCTTCGACGAGTTCTTCGGCCACGCCCAGATCGTCGAGGTCGACTGCCCCGGCCTCACCTCCCCCATCCTCGAGAGGTTCCCATGGAAGAGGCTGCCGCGGCCGGTCCTGCCCATCGACGCCGACGCGAGCTGGAGCGCCGCGTCGTGACCACGCTCTCCGACCTCCAGACGCCCTGCCTCGTCCTCGACCTCGGCCGGCTGCGCCGCAACGTCGACGCCATGGCCCGCGCCGTCGCGCGCACCGGCGTTGCACTGCGCCCGCACATGAAGACCGCGAAGAGCGCCGAGGTCGCGCGCATCGCGACCTCGAGCCAGGCCGGTGGCATCACGGTCTCGACGCTCGCCGAAGCCGAGCATTTCGCGGCCCACGGGTTTCGCGACATCCTCTACGCGGTCGGCATCGTCCCGGCGAAGCTCGACCGCGCGGCGGCGCTGCGCGCGCGTGGCGTCGAGCTGATGCTCGTCACCGACGACGCCGACGTGGCCGAGGCGATCGCCGCCCATCCCGCGGGGCTCCGCGCGCTCGTCGAGGTCGATTGCGGCGAGCATCGCGCCGGGATGCCCGTGGAGAGCGACAGGCTGCTCGAGGTCGGCCGCGCGCTCGGCCGCGCCTGCGCGGGCGTCATGACCCATGCCGGCCATTCCTATGGCTGCGCCTCGGTCGACGAGATGGCCGACCTCGCCGAGCACGAGCGCGCCACCGCCGTGCGGGCCGCGCAGCGCATCGCGGCGCTGGGCCTCGACTCGGGCATCGTCTCGGTCGGCTCCACGCCGACCGCGCTGCACGCGCGCGCGCTGCCGGGCGCCACGGAGACGCGCCCCGGCGTCTACATGTTCCAGGACCTCTTCCAGACGCAGATCTGGTCGGGCGCGCGCGACGACATCGCGGTCACGGTGCTATCCAGCGTCACCGGGCGGCGCCCCGAGCAGGGCCAGCTTATCCTCGACGCCGGCGGCCTGGCGCTGTCCAAGGATCGCAGCACCTCTTCGGCGCGGCGCGACTACGGCTTCGGCCTCGTGCTCGACATGCATGGCGAGCCGCTGCCTGGCGAGCCGGTCGTCGAGCGCGCGAACCAGGAGCATGGCGTCGTCTCGGCGCGCGCGGGCCTCGACCTGGCGCGCTATCCGGTCGGCACGCGGCTGCGCGTCGCGCCCAACCATGTCTGCATGATGGCGGCGATGTACGACCGCTACCACGTCGTCGATGGCGGCGAAGAGGTCGTCGCCACCTGGGATCGCGTCAACGGCTGGTGAAGGCTGCGCTCAGCGCGCGTGCGGGTCCGCCACGCGCGGCCAGAGGGGGCGGGTCACGCGCGCATAGGGGAGCGCGCGCATGTCCATGGAGCCAGTGCCAGGCGCGGAGACATAGAGGATGTCGTCGGCGACGGGCTGGAAACCAGCGTGGAAATGCTGCGTCGACTTCACGACGAGGCCGCGGCAGCGCGTGATGTCGAGGCCGGTCGCGGTGAAGCATTCCGGCGAGAAGCCCTGGGTGCGGTAGTCGTTGACGACGATGTCGATCGCCTCGTCGTCGCCCTCGCCCACGCGCAGCCACGCCATGTTGCCCATCGGCGTGTCGGCCTTCCCGAAGCGCTGGTAGGCCCCCTGCGCGAGGCCCTTCACCGTGACGCGCAGGTCGACGGGGTCGCCCGAGGCTGGCCCGAGCTTGCCGCCGATGCGCAGCGACAGCCGTGCGCCGACCCCCGCCTCGAAGGCGGAGAGCGTGGCCTGCGGGTCCCAGAACGGCGCGATCGCCACGCCGCCGACCTTTCGCTCGACGAGGCGGCGCAGCATGAAGGTCGAATCCCCCGCCGCGCCTATGCCCGGGTTGTCGGCCGTGTCGGCGAGCACGAGCGGCTTCTCGCCATTGTGCCCGACCACGCGGCCGATCGCGTCCTCGATGCCCATGAAGGGCGGGGCGAGGTCGGCGCGCATGTCCCAGAGCTCGCGCCCGAGCCTGTCGGCGAGCGCCTGGGCCTTCGCGCGGTCGCCCTCGGCGACGACCAGCACGCGCATGCCGACCTCCGGCGTGTCGCCCCAGGGGAAGCCGTGGCCGAGCGAGACCGAGACGATGCCGTCCCTGCCCTCCAGCGCCTGCATCCGGTCGACGAAGCCGCGCACGGGCTGGCGCGTCGTCGGGAAGATGCCGACGATGCGGCAGTCATGCATCGCCATCACCGGCCGCGGCCTGCCGGCGAGCGCGTCGGCCACGATGCGGAACAGCTCCTCCGCGCGCTCGGTCACGTCGACATGCGGGTATTCCTTGAAGATGACCATCGCGTCGACCGAGGCGACCTTCAGCTCGGTGAGGTGGCAGTGCAGGTCGAGCTCGGCGCCGACGAAGACCCCGGGCCCGACGGTCGCGCGCACATGGGCGAGCAGGTCGCCCTCGGCGTCGGGATAGCCGTCCGCGATCATCGCGCCGTGCAGGTTGATCATCACCGCGTCGACGGGCATCGCCGCGCGCAGGTCGGCGAGGATCTCGTCGCGCATCGCCTCGTAGGCGGCCCGGGTCGTGTCGCCCGCCGGCATCGCGAAGGCGGCGAGGCCTTCCCTCACCTCCCAGCCCAGCGCCCGGGCGCGCTCGCGCCAGAGGATCAGGGGCAGGGCGAAGACGTTCGGCTTCTCGCCATGCGCCCCGCCGCGCACGAACATCGTGCGCCGGAACAGGTCCATGCCCGTGGGGATCGGCGAGAAGGAATTGGTCTCGGTCCCGAGGCAGGCGGTGAAGATCCTCGTCGGCATGGCTGTCGGCTCCGGTCCCTGATGGCAGGCGAGCCTAGGCCCGCGCTTCGCGCGAGGTCCAGCGCCGCGGCCCGCCCGGGCGCAGGGACTCAGCCGCGATTGCCTCCGAAGGACTGGACGAAGAGCCTGCCCTCCGCGACGCGGTCGTTGCTCAGCCGCGCGAAGTCGTCCGCCACGCGGCCCGTCGCCAGCCACGCCGCGAGCTCCTTGCCGATCGACGGCGCGAGCTTGAAGCCATGGCCGCTGCCGCCGCAGAAATCCGCGTAGCCCGCGGTGCCCGAGCGCGGCCCGACGAACGGGTACCAGTCGGGCGTGACGTCGTAGAGCGCGGCATAGGAATCCACCAGACGCATGCCCGCGAAGGCCGGGAAGCGGTTGACCATGCGCGCCTGCACGTCGGCCACGAAGTCGGCGTCCGCCGATTGCTTGTAGTTGTAGGGGTCGACGTCGAAATACTGCTTGGGGAAGCCGCGGCCGATCACGTAGCGCCGCTCTCCGAGCGGCCGGATGTAGATCGCGTCGACGCCGTTCGAGATCGACGCGGTCGGCACGTTGCGGCCGCGCGGCGCCTCCCAGACCGTGTCCTGCTCGCGCACGGAGCGCAGCGGCATCGCGAGGCCGGCGCCCTCGGCGAGCGGCCGCGCCCAGGGCCCGGCCGCGTTGACGACGGTGCCCGCGGCGATCTCGCCGTCCTCGACCTCGACACCGGTGACGCGCGCGCGGTCGCCGAGCAGGCGACGCGCCGGCGTGCGCGGGCGCCAGTCGCCGCCGAGCGCGCGGAACGCCTCGACATATGCCTCGGTCGCGCGCACCGGGTCGGCATGCCCGCCATCGGGCTCGAAGACGATGCCGGCGATGCCCTCGGGATTGATCTCGGGAAGGTGCTCGGGGAAGGCGCAGCCCTCGCGCAGCTCGTTGACGATGCCCATCGACTTCTGCATCGCGACATTGCGCCGGCCGCCCTCGAGCATGTCGCCGGAGAGCAGGAAGCAGTAGCCCGCCTTCACGTAGCCCGCGTCGCGGCCAAGTTCCTCGCGCGAGCGGCCGAGCATGGCCATGCTCTCGCGCGCGAGGCGCACGAGCAGGGGCGTGGAATAGCTCTGGCGCATGATCGCCGCGCTGCGCCCGGTGCCGCCGCTCGCGGCCTCGCCGCGCTCCAGCAGCAGGACGCGCGCGCCCGCCTTCCGGAGGTGATAGGCGACCGATGCCCCGGCGATGCCGGCGCCGACGACGACGTGGTCGAAGCTCATCCTTCCCCCTGCCGCGCGCGATCCCCGCGCGGACGCGATCCAACCATGCCGCAGTTCACCCCGGAAGCCCCGGCCATCAGCCGAGGCGCAGCAGCGGCACGGCGGCGGCCGCGAGGAGCACCGCCGCGACGCGCAGGCGATCGAAGGGCTCCTTGAGCCAGAACACCGCGATCAGCAACGCGAAGACGGCCGAGGTGTCGCGCAACGCCGCCGCCGGCGCGATCGCCCCCTGGTCCCAGACCCAGAGGATGAGCAGGTAGGAGGCCATAGAGGCGAAGCCCGAGGCCACCGTGACCATGGGGAAGCTCGCGACCAGCTGGAGCGGGTTGCCGAGGCGGCGCTGGCGCCACGCCATCACCGCGCCGTTGGCGATCGAGGCGGTGCAGCCATAGGCGAGCGCGGATTGCGCGGCGCGCACGCCCTGCGCGTCGCACAGGACGTAGAGCGCGATGCAGATGCCCGAGGCGATCGTCCAGGCGAGGCCGCGCGCGGGGATGCCGCGCTCTCCCCGCGCGCTCGCGGCGAGCAAGGCGAGCGACGACGCGATCATCGCCACGCCCGCGATCGCGGCCGGGCCCATGCGCTCGCCCAGGAGCAGCGCCGCCATCGGCAGCACGATCATCACGGAGACGGCGCGGCCGACCGGGTAGACGACGCCATAGCCCGCGGCGTCGTAGGCCCGCAGCATCGTCGCGACAGCGAAGGCGTTCACCGTCG
>VGDA01000097.1 GCA_016869915.1 Alphaproteobacteria bacterium | reverse complement strand
GTGTGCAGGGAGCGGCCGAGGTCGCCGGATAGCGCGGAGACCAGCCACGACCAGTACTGGACGAGCACCGGCTGGTCGAGGCCGAGGCGCGCGGTGAGCTCGCGCACCTGCTCCGGCGTCGCGTTCTCGCCGAGGATGCTGGCCACGGGACCGCCCGGCACGGCGTAGATCATCGCCCAGATGCCGAGCGAGGCGACGAGCAGGACTGGCAGCAGCTGCAGCAGCCTGCGGACGACATATCCGGTCACGTGCGTCCCTCCTCGCGTCCCGGCGTTGCCGCGACCTCGCGCCTGTCCTCGAGGACGGCGGCCAGCGTGCGGCCGAGCGTGTCGAGCGACAGGATGGTGAGCGTGAGCGCGATGCCCGGCAGCACGGCGTAGGTCGGCGCCTCGTAGAGGAAGGACTTGCCCGTGCGCAGAAGGTCGCCCCAGCTCGGCGTGGGCGGCGGGATGCCGACCCCGAGGAAGGACAGCGCGGCCTCCAGAAGGATCGCGACCGAGGACAGGACCACGACCTGGACGAGGATCGGGCTGAGCGAGTTCGGCAGCACCGTGGTGAACATCGTGTAGCTCGACGAGCCGCCGAGGGCCTCGACCGCGAGCACGAAGTCGCGCTGGCGCAGCGACAGGACCTGGGCGCGGGTGATGCGCGCGAAGCTCGGCACGCCGGTGATGCCGACCGCGACCAGCGCCGCCAGCTGGCTGCGCCCGAGCACGGCGATGAGCGCCATCGCGAAGAGGATGTTGGGCAGCGCGAGCAGCACGTCGACGAACCGCATCAGCACCGCGTCGCGCCAGCCGCCGAAGAAGCCGGCGACGAGGCCGATCGGGATGCCGACCGCGGCGGCGATGGCGACCGCGCCGCCGGCGGTGACGAGGGAGGTGCGCGCGCCGTAGATCACGCGCGCCAGGAGGTCGCGCCCGAGCTCGTCGGCGCCGAACCAGAACTGCGCCGAGGGTGGCTCGAGGCTGGCGGAGAGCTCCTGGTGCAGCGGGTCGAGCGGCAGCACCCAGGGCGCCAGGAAGGCGAGCGCCACGGTCAGGACGAGGAAGAGCGTGCTCGCGAGCGCGCCGGGATGCGCCAGCACGCGGCGCGCGGTCTCGATCCGGCGGCGGGCGCGGCGGCTGGTCATGCGGCGTCCCCGGGCTGGATCGGGTGGTGGCATGCGCCGCGCAGCGCCGAGCCGGGGCGGGGCGCGAAGGCGGGGCGCTCGCGCGCGCAGATCTCGCTGGCGCGGAAGCAGCGCGGGTGGAAGGCGCAGCCCGAGGGCGGGCGCGCCGGGCTCGGTATGTCGCCCTGCAGCACGATGCGCCGGCGCGTGGCGCGCGTCGCCGGGTCGGGTACCGGCACGGCGGAGAGCAGCGAGCGGGTGTAGGGATGCGCCGGGTGGCCGTAGAGCTCGGCCTTCGGGCCCTCCTCGACGATCCGCCCGAGATACATCACCGCCACGCGGTCGGAGATGTGGCGCACGACCGAGAGGTCGTGGGCGACGAAGAGATAGGCGAGCCCGAGCTCGCGCTGCAGGTCCTGCAGGAGGTTGATCACCTGCGCCTGGATCGACACGTCGAGCGCGGCGACCGGCTCGTCGAGGATCAGCAGGCGCGGCTGCAGCGCCAGCGCGCGCGCGATGCCGATGCGCTGGCGCTGGCCGCCGGAGAACTCGCTGGGGAAGCGCTCCATCATCGTGCGCGACAGGCCGACGAGCTCGAAGAGCTCGGCCACGCGCCGCTCGCCGCCCATCTCCTCGAACACGCCGTGGATGCGCAGCGGCTCGGCGACGATGTCGCCGACGCTGCGCACGGGGTTCAGCGACGCGTAGGGGTCCTGGAACACGTACTGCATGTTGCGCCGGACGCGGCGCATCTCGTTGCGGGGCAGGTTGGTGACGTCGCGCCCGTCGAAGGACACGCGCCCCTCGGTCGCGCGCACCAGGCCCATGATGGCGCGGGCCGTCGTGGTCTTGCCGCAGCCGGACTCGCCGACGAGGCCCAGCGTCTCGCCGGCGCGCAGCTCGAGGTCGACGCCATCGACCGCGCGCACGGTGCCGACCTGGCGGCGCAGGATCCCCGCGCGGATCGGGAAATGGACGCGCAGCCCCTCGACGCGCAGGAGCGCCGCCGCCGTCGCCTGGCTGCCGGTCGCGGCCGCCGTCGCGGCGGCGCGCGGCGCCGGCTCCGCGCGGGCGGGCCGCGCCTCGCCGGGGAAATGGCATGCGCTGCCATGGCCCGAGGCGTCGAGCGAGAGCTCGGGCATGCGCGTCGCGCATTCCGGCCTGTCCCTGCCGACCGGGCAGCGGGGATGGAAGGCGCAGCCCGCGGGGATGCTCGCCGGCGCCGGTGGCTGGCCGGAGATCGGGACGAGGCGCTCCTCCGCTCCGTCGATGCGCGGCAGGCTGCGCAGCAGGCCGATCGTGTAGGGATGCCGCGGCCGCGCGAAGATCTCCGCGACCGTACCGGTCTCGACGATGCGGCCGCCATACATGACGGCCACGCGATGCGCGACCTCCGCGATCACGCCGAGGTCGTGGGTGATGAGGATGACGGCGGCGCCGGTCTCCGCCTGTCGCCGCGCGAGGACGGACAGGACCTGCGCCTGCACGGTGACGTCGAGCGCCGTCGTCGGCTCGTCGGCGATGATCAGCCGCGGCTTGCCGGCCATCGCCATCGCGATGACGACGCGCTGGCGCATGCCGCCGGAGAACTGGTGCGGGAACTGGATCGCGCGCGCCGCAGGGTCGGGGATGTCGACCTCGCGCAGCAGCTCGACCGCGCGGGCCGCCGCCGCGGCGCCCGCGGCGATGCGGCCATGCGCGACCTGCCCCTCGATCACCTGGCGGCCGACCTGCAGCACCGGGTTCAGCGTCGTCGTCGGGTCCTGGAAGATCATGCCGAGGTCGTTGCCGCGCAGGCGCCGCAGCGTCTCGCGGTCGGCGGTGGCGACCTCGACGCCGGCGAGCCGGATCGAGCCCGAGACGCGCGCCGTCGCCGGGAGGAGGCCCGCGACGGCGAGAGAGGTCACGCTCTTGCCGGAGCCTGACTCGCCCACGATCCCGAGCACCTCGTTGGCGTGGACGTCGAAGTCGATGCCGCGCACGGCCGGCACGCGCCGCCCCGACCCGGTGAAGGCGACGTCGAGGCCGCGGACCGAGAGGACCGGCTCAGACATGGCGCGTTCGCTCGGGATGGCCGCGGCCCGCCGCCCGGATGCAGGGGCGGCGGGCGCTGCGGCGGCCAGCCGTCAGCGGAAGCCCATCGTGCGGCAGACCAGGATGTTGTCGATGTCGAGGGTCACGCCGCCGACGTTCTTCGCCGCGACGATCAGCCCGATGTCGAAGCTGTTCGTCGCGACGCCGAACGCGGCCTCGACCAGCACCTTGTTGAGGTTGTCGTAGGCCGCCTTCACCTCCGGCCCCGCGCCGAGCGCGCCGTCGACGCGCTGGATCGCGGCGACGTACTCGGGATGCGGGTGCGGGTTGCCGAGGATCGGGTTGTTGACGATGCGGTAGATCGAGTTCGTGGTCAGGCGGCTCGGGAACTTCTGCACGTTGCCCACGCCGCCGAAGGTCGCCGCGAACTTGCCGGTGAGCAGCGCGTCGACGTACTCGGCGCCCTGCTTCACGTCCAGGTCGACCTGGATGCCGACGCGCGCCAGCGTGCCCTGCACGATCTGCGTGATCGCGACGTTGTCCTGGTTGCCGCCGTCGACGAGGATCTTCCAGTCCTTCATCTCGGCGTCGGACAGGCCCGACTCCTTCAGGAGCGCGCGCGCCTTGTCGAGGTCGAAGGCGTAGCGCGCGTTGTAGGACGGATCGGCCGCGGGGCTCGCGGGCGCCCAGGGCAGCGCGGTGACCTGGCCCATGCCGGCGTAGCCGACGCGCAGGATCGCCGCGCGGTCCATCAGGTGGTTGAAGGCCTGGCGGAACTTCGCGTTGCGGAAGGGGCCGCGCGTCGTGTTGATGCGGAAGACCTGCACCAGCGGGCCGGGGCCCTGGAACACCTGGTAGCCGGCGTTGCGCAGGCGCACCGCGGCGCGCGCGCCGCCGCCGTAGATGACGTCGACCGACCCGGATTCGAGCGCCGCGCTCGCGGCGTCGTTGTCGCTGAACACGGTCATGACGACCTCGCTCGCGACCGGCTCGCCCGCGCGCCAGTGGGACTTGTTGGCGGCCAGCACGATGCGCTGGCCGGGCAGGCGCTCGGCGACCGTGAACGGGCCCGTGCCGCCGGCCTTCGTCTCCACCGTGTCGATCACGGCGGGGTCGATGATCGAGATGAACTGCAGGAGGTCGGTGATCTGGCGCTCCGGCACCGCGGCCTTGAAGTTGAGGCGGATCGTGCGCGGGTCGACGACGGTCCAGTCCTGGACGATCGACATCGTCGGGAAGATGTTCTTGCCCTTCACCGGGTCGGCGCACTTGCGCAGGTTGGTCGCCACGGCCTCGGCGTCGAGCGTCCCGCCGCCATGGAACCTGACGTCGCCGCGCAGCGTCAGCGTGACCGACTTGCTGTCGGCCGCGACCTGCCAGGCGGAGGCGAGGTTCGGGATCGCCTTGCCCTCCGACGTGTACTCGATGAGGCTGTCGTAGCAGTTCTTCATGATCGGCATGTTGATCGCCGAGAACTGGTGTGGGTCGAAGTTCGCGATGTCCGCGAGCAGCGCCACGCGCAGCCTGCCGCCCCTCAGCGCCTGCCCCGATGCGGAGGGCGCCGCCAGCGCCGCCGCGGCGCCGATCGCAAGCGAACCCACCATGCCCTGACGCCGCGTGAAGCCCTGTGCCATGACCCTGTCCCCCTCTGGCCTGTTGCTCCGGGCGCCCGGTCCCGGGACGCCGCTCCGGCGCCGATGCTTCGCCATCCGCGCCGGGGGTGTCAAACCCCGTTCCAGCAGCCGAAACGCCGGTTTCGCCGGACGGGCCTAGCGCCGCCAGCCAGCGACCGGCTCCAGCGGCCAGATCGGCCTGGGGATGCGGCGCCAGGGCAGGGTCTCCACCTGCGACTGGCCGGGCCCGGTCGTGTCGACGCGGATCACGCGCGAGGTGATCGGCGCGAAGTACTGGAAGTTCGACGCCGTCTTCAGCACCGCCATCTTGTAGTCGCGCGGCTCGACGCCGAAGGCGCGGTAGACGTCGGGCACGTTGCCCGCGAGGCCGCGCAGCTCGCTCACCAGCATGGTGACCGGTCCGACGTCGAAGACCGCGGTCTCGCCCATGTCCACCTCGGGCTGGCTGTGGTCGGCCGCGCGCACGATGCCGCCGCCGACATGCCGCACCCGGCCGGTGACCGTGATCGGCCGGAAGAACGCCGGCGCGCCGTGCCCGCCCACCTCCAGCGTCACCTCCGCGCCGGCGCCCGCGGCGACCAGCCGGCGCGCCGTGCACGGCTCGATCAGCGGCACCAGCGCGCGGCCGCGGATGCGCAGGCGCAGCATCGCCTCGAGGATCAGGTTGCTGTCGCCCGCCGCGCCGCCGAACACGGTGTCGCCAGTGTCCGAGAGCACGACGACGCCGCGCGGCTCGGCGTCGGCCATGCGCACGGCGTCGTCGATGGAGATCGCCTCGCGGACCTGGAACGCCTCGCGCATCGACCAGGCGAGGTCGGCGAGCTCGTCCGCGAGGCGCTCGGCGAGCGCGCGGTCGCCGTCGGTGACGACGATCGTCGCCCAGCCGCCCTCGGCGACGTCCAGCCAGGGCTGCATCGGGTAGTTCGACGCCTGCAGCACGCGCGGGTCCGCCGCCTCCATCGCCCGCGCGCGGTCGAACCAGGTCTTCATCGGGTGGCGCGAGGTCAGGAACTGCTCCTGGTGCGTCACCATGGGGATCTTGCGCCAGGCCGTCGTCGGCCGGACCTCGCCCGCGACGATGCGCATCAGGAGCTCGGCGCCGATCCGCCCGGTGTCGAAGGGATCATGCGGCTGCGTGCGGTGGCCGACGATCGCGGTCGAGAGCTCGAACATCCGGCGGGTGACGTTGGCGTGGTGGTCGAGCGACGTGACGATCGGGATGTCGGGGCCAAGGACCTCGCGGCAGACCTCGAGCTGCGCGCCCTCGACGTCGTCGACGCCCTCGGCCGCGCAGGCGCCGTGCATCTGCAGCGCGAGGCCGTCGATGCGCCCGGCGGCGCGAAGCCCCTCGCGGATCCGCCGCTCGAAGTGGAGCCTGCATTCCGTGGTGATGCGCCCGCCCGCGGTCGCCCAGCCGCGCGTGATCGGCACCGAGGCGACGTCGCGCCCCGAGGCCTCGACCGCGGCGAGGTAGCCGCCGACCTGCCCGACGCCGCGCAGCCGCGCGAAGATCTCCTCGCCCTCGTAGAGGCCGAAGGCCGCGAAGTCCCGCATCGTCGTCGGGACCGGGTTGAAGTCGTTGGTCTCCTGGCCGACGCTGATCAAGCCGAGGCGCATGGTCGTTCCCCCTCCCGCGCGGACATCGCCGCATCGCTGCGTAGCAACCGCGCACGCCGTGGACAAGCGCGCGCGGTTCCCGGCTCTTCGCCGCCGCCGGCGACTCCCGCGCGCCGGCCATGCGCGTCCGGTGGCGCGCGGCGCTCAGGCGAGGTGGTGGACTTCCTGCGGCGCGTGCACAGGCGTGTCGATGCCCGCGTGGCGCGCCTTGATCTGCAGCGCGAGGACCAGCGAGAAGAATCGAGCCTGGGCGAGGTTCCCGCCCATGAACCACAGGCCCTCCTGGCGCGTGGGCTTCCACATGTTGCGCAGCTCGCCCTCCCACGGCCCGGGGTCCTTCGCCGTCGCGGAGCCGAGGCCCCAGCACTTGCCGACGCGGTCCGCGACCTCCTGGCTGACCAGCTTCGCCGCCCAGCCATTCATGGAGCCGTAGCCGGTGGCGTAGACGATCAGGTCGGCGGGCAGCTCGCTGCCGTCCGAGAGCACGACGCCATGCGGCGCGATGCGTTCGACCTCGACGTGGCTGCGCAGCGCGATGCGGCCGTCGATGACCAGCTCGGAGGCGCCGACGTCGATGTAGTAGCCCGAACCGCGGCGCGCGTACTTGGCGGAGATGCCCGATCCGTCCTCGCCGAAGTCGAGCATGAAACCTGCCTTCTCCAGCCGCGCGTAGAATTCGGCGTCATGGGCGCGGATGCGCTCGTGGAGCGGGATGGCCCGGCGCGGCACGAGCCGGTGCGGCATGGAGGCGGCGAGGATGTCGCCGACCTCGGTGGTGATGCCGCGCTCGAGCGCGTCCTCCGACCAGAGATGCGACCAGCTGTACGCCATCAGCGTCTCCGAGCGCACCACCGTGGTGGCGGAGCGCTGGACCATCGTCACCTCGGCGCCGTGCTCCCAGAGGTCGGCGCAGATGTCGTGGGCCGAGTTGTTCGAGCCGACCACGACGCAGCGCCTGCCGGCCCAGGCCTCGCCGGAGCCATGCGCGCTCGAATGGTGCTGCGTGCCCCGGAACTCCGCCATGCCCGGGAAGTCGGGCATCACCGGCATGCCGGACATGCCGGTGGCCAGCACGAGGTGGCGCGGGCGCAGGACGTGCATCCGTCCCTCGCGCTCGACCTCGACCTCCCATGCGTGCGTCGCCTCGTCGAAGCGCGCGCTGCGGCAGGTGGACGAGGTCCAGAGGTCGATCTCCATGATCCTGGCGTACATCTCGAGCCAGTCCGCGATCTGGTCCTTCGGCGAGAAGACCGGCCAGTGGTCGGGGAAGGGGATGTAGGGCATGTGGTCGTACCAGACCGGGTCGTGCAGGCAGAGCGACTTGTAGCGCCGCCGCCAGTTGTCCCCGGCGCGCGCGTTGCGCTCGAGCACGATCGTGGGCACGCCGAGGCGCCGCAGCCGCGCCGCGAGCGCGAGGCCGCCCTGCCCGCCGCCGACCACGACGCAATAGGGCTGGCGAGAGGTGCCGAGCTCGCGTTCCTCCTCCTGGCGGCGCTCGAGCCAGGTGCGCCGGCCCCGCGCGATGCCGTGCTCGACGCCGTTCTCGCGCGTGCGGCCACGCTTCTCCTCGTGGCCCTTGAGCTCGCGCAGCGTCGTCAGCAGCGTCCAGCCCTTGCCGTCGCGCAGGCGCAGGTGTCCGCGCCCGCGGCCGAGCGCGGTCTCGAACTCGACCAGCGCCTCGACCGCGCCATCGGCCTCGCCGGCCATGCCGGAGACCCGCCAGCGCGACGGAGCCACGCGCGCCAGCGTCGCCGCGAGCATCCCGCCGATCGCCTCGCGGCCCTCGAAGGTGCGGATGTTCCAGGTGAAGGCGACCATGTCGCGCCAGAAGCATTCCGGCCCGAAGAGCTCGAGCGCCGCCGGGATGTCGCGCGCGGCGAGCGCCGCCTCGAGCCGGTCCAGCCAGGCCTGTGCGGTTGCCGCCGGCGAGATGTCGTCCATGTCCGTCGCTTCCCATCCGGGTGCCGCCGCGCGCGGCGCCCGGCGCGCATGATCGGCGGGTTCGCGCGATCCTCCAAGCCCCGCCTGCGCGGGGCCCGGATCAGCCCGCGGTGCGCAGCAGCACGCCGACGGTCAGCGCCATCTGGGCGAGGATCAGCGGCACGATCCAGCGGATGATGTCCGCGCGGCTGGCCGCGATGTCCGTGCGCAGCCGCTCGCATTCGAGGCGGAACTCGGCGCGTAAGTCCGCACGCAGCTCGGCGATGTCGGATTTCGTGGCGAGCTCGGTGACCATGGTGTCGGCGAAGGCCTCCGCGAGGCCGTCTGCCTGGCCGGGCGGGAGCCCGAGGCCCTGGAGGCGGCGCGCAAGGCGCAATGTATCGAAGGCGGCGGCGGGCATGAAGCCATGCTGGGCCGGTTTTCGTCGCGCGGCGAAGGTGGAGGTGGCGTAGCCGGGAGGAAGGTCAGTCCCGGCCCATGAAGCGCGCGACGTCGACCGGGGCACCCGTGCGGGCCGACTCGGCGATCGCCAGCGTCGTCGCCAGCGTGCGCGTGCCGCCGAGGCCGTCGAGTACCGGCTCCTCCGTGCCGCGGATCGCGCGGGCGAAGTTGCGCATCTGCTCGTGGTAGGCGTCGGCGAGCGCGACATGCACGTTGCGCCGCACCAGCTCGACGTTCCAGTCCTCCTGGCCCGGCTCGTGCCAGCGATGCGCGAGCGTCGGCACGGCGAGCGAGCCGCGCGTGCCTGCCACCAGGAAGCAGTCCTCGGTGTCGTGCGGGCGCAGCGGGTTCTCGCGCGAGCCCCATTCCCAGGCCCAGGGCGCGGAGACCGCGTCGGAGACGAGCAGCGTCCCGAGCGCGCCGCTGCGGAAGCGCAGCACGGCCGCGGCCGTGTCCTCGACGGGGAAGCCGCGCGCGGCGCTGGCGCTCATCGCCTGCACGGTCTCGACGTCGCCGCAGAGCATGCGCAGGCAGTCGATGTCGTGGATCGCGTTGATGAGGATCGGCCCGCCGCCGGGCTCGCGCCGCCAGGCGACGTCGAAATAGCCGCGCGGCTTGTGGTTGAGCCACATGCCGTGCACGGCGACCACCTTGCCGACGCCGCCGCCGCGGACGATCTCCGCGGCCTTGCGCATGATCGGGTTGTGGCGGCGATGGTGGCCGACGAGCATCGGCAGCCGCGCCGCGGCCGCGGCATCGACGAGGCGCAGCGCCGCGGCGACCGTGTCCGCGACGGGCTTCTCGACCAGGATGGCGATGCCGCGCGCCAGGCAGGCGAGGCCTGCCGGCTCGTGGAGCTGGTTGGGCACCGCGATGATCGCGCCCTCCGGCTTCTCGGCCTCGAGCATCTGCGCGAGGTCGGCGAAGACCCGGTAGCCGAGCCGGCGACCATCCTCCGCCGCGGCGGGCGATGGGTCGGCGACGCCGCATAGGACGTAGTCCGGGTTGCCGGCGCGCAGCACCTCGATGTGCTTGCGGCCGATGAGGCCCGCGCCGACGACGGCGATGCGCACCGCGGCCATGGTCCTTCCTCCCTTCGTCGCGCCGCGCG
>VGDA01000096.1 GCA_016869915.1 Alphaproteobacteria bacterium | reverse complement strand
CTTCGACAGGTCGTCGTACACGATCACGGCATGCATGCCGTTGTCGCGGAAGTACTCGCCCATTGTGCAGCCCGTGTAGGGCGCGAGGAACTGCAGCGGTGCAGGATCCGAGGCGGTCGCGGCGACGATGATCGAGTACTCGAGCGCGCCGTAGTCCTCGAGCGTCTTTACGATGCGCGCGACCGTGGAGCGCTTCTGCCCGACGCAGACATAGATGCAGTAGAGCTTCTTGGACTCGTCGGTGCCGGCGTTCACGCCCTTCTGGTTGAGGAAGGCGTCGATCGCGACGGCCGTCTTTCCGGTCTGGCGGTCGCCGATGATAAGCTCGCGCTGGCCGCGGCCGACGGGCACGAGCGCGTCGATCGCCTTGAGGCCGGTCTGCATCGGCTCGTGGACCGACTTGCGCGCGATGATGCCGGGCGCCTTCACCTCGACGCGGGCGTCGACGACATCGACCAGCGGGCCCTTGCCGTCGATCGGGTTGCCGAGGCCGTCGACCACGCGGCCGAGCAGGTCCTTGCCCACCTTCGTGCTGACGATCGCGCCGGTGCGCTTGACCGTGTCGCCTTCCTTGATGTCGCGGTCGTCGCCGAAGATGACGACGCCGACATTGTCGGTCTCGAGGTTGAGGGCCATGCCCTTCAGGCCATTGGCGAAGGACACCATCTCGCCGGCCTGGACCTTGTCGAGGCCGTAGACGCGGGCGATGCCGTCGCCGACGGAGATGACCTGGCCGACCTCGGCCACATCGGCCGCGCCGTCGAACTTTTCGATCTGCTGCTTGAGGATGGCGGAGATTTCGGCGGGGCGGATTTCCATCACGCGGTCCCTTTCATCGCGAGCTGAAGGCGGCTGAGCTTGGCGGAGATCGAGGAGTCGACGAGGCGAGACCCGACCTTGACGCGCAGGCCGCCGACCAACCTCGGGTCGACCTTCTCCACGAGGCGGACCTTGCGGCCCGTGGCGCCGGAGATGGCGGTGCGCTGGGCCTGCGTCAGCGGCACCGCGGAGACGACCTCGGCCTCGAGGTCGCCGCGGCGGCGCGCGAGCAGGGATTCGAAGCTCTCGATGAAGACCGGGAGCTGCGCGAGGCGACGGTTCCTGACCACCACGCCGACGAAGCGGCGCGCGAGGTCGCAGAGGCCGGCGGCGTCGAGGACGGCGTCCATCATCTTCGACTGCTGGGCGCGCGGGATCAGGGGGCTCCTGATCACCTGCCGCGCCTCGGCGCTGGACTCGATCAGGGACCGCAGGCGGGCTAGGTCGGACGCGACCTGGTCCAGCGACCCGGCGTCGTGCGCGAGGTCGTAGAGGGCGGTCGCGTAGCGGCCCGGAAGGCCGGCAGTGGATGAGGTCTCGGAGGCCACGGCGACCCGATTTCTCCGGGTTGATTCGAGCCCGTCCACGGGGACGGAACCCATTGATCCGACACGAAACCGTGCGGCCAAGGGATCCCCCCGGCGACGAAAGAGACGGTTAGTTAGCACGGCCCTGCGCCGCGACGCAACAACGTGCCCCGTTTTTTTCATCCAGCACGCAGGGCAGGCGTCAGAGGAAGCTGTAGGGATCGATGTCGACCTGCAGGCGCACGCCGCCGGGCGGCTTCGCGCCAACGAGCCATTCCGCGACGAGGTCCTGCAGCGGCGCGTCGCGCGGCGCGCGCATCAGGAACCGCCGCCGATGGCGCCCGCGCAGGATCGCGAGCGGCGCCGGCGCCGGGCCCAGCGCGTCGATGCCCGGCCCGCGCGGCGCGCGCCGGGCAAGCTCGCGGCAGAAGCGGTCGAGGACCGCGGGATCGGGGCCGGACAGGACCAGCGCGGCGAGGCGGCCGAAGGGCGGCAGCGACAGGCGCTCGCGCGCCTCGATCTCGCCGTCGATGAAGCCGTCGCGGTCGCCCGCCGCCAGCGCGCGCATCGCGGGATGGTCCGGCGCGTGGGTCTGCAGCAGCACGTGGCCCGGCCGGCCGGCGCGGCCGGCACGACCCGCGACCTGGTGGAGCAGCTGGTAGGTGCGCTCGCCCGCGCGCAGGTCGCCGCCCGACAGCCCGATGTCGCCGTCGACCACGCCGACCAGCGTCAGGCCCGGGAAGTGGTGCCCCTTGGCTACGATCTGCGTGCCGACGAGCATGTCGATGCCGCCCGCGATCATGCGCTCGACGAAGGCCGAGGCGGCGGCCGGGCCGCCGATCGTGTCCGAGGTCATGACCTCGATGCGCGCGGCGGGGAAGAGCGCGCGCGCCTCCTCCGCCACGCGCTCGACGCCCGGACCGCAGGCGGCGAAGCGATCCTCCGCGCCGCAGGACGCGCATGTGCGCGGCAGCCGCTCGCCATGGCCGCAATGATGGCATTGCAGCCGCCCCGAGAGCCGGTGCTCGACCAGCCACGCGGTGCAGTGCGGGCATTGCAGCCGGTTGCCGCAGGCGCGGCACAGCGTCAGCGGCGCGTAGCCGCGGCGGTTGAGGAAGAGCATCGACTGCTCCCCCGCCTCCAGCGTGCGCTTGAGCGCCGCGCGCAGCCGCGGGCCGATCCACTGGCGCGGCGGCGGCGGCTCGCGCCGCAGGTCGACGAGCTCGATGCGCGGCAGCGTCGCGCCGGCATGGCGCGAGGGCAGGTGCACCGCGCCGTAGCGCCCGCGCCGCACGTTGACCACGGTCTCGATCGACGGCGTCGCGGAGACCAGCACGGCGGGGACGCGGCCGAGCCGCGCGCGCACCACCGCCATGTCGCGCGCGTGGTAGACGACGCCGTCCTCCTGCTTGAAGGCCTGCTCGTGCTCCTCGTCGACGACGACGACGCCGAGGTCGCGATAGGGCAGGAACAGCGCCGAGCGCGCGCCGACGACGACGCGCGCCTCGCCCGACGCGACGTCGCGCCATGTCCGCTGGCGCGCCCCCTGCCCCAGCTCCGAATGCCAGCTCGCCGGCGGCGCGCCGAAGCGCGCCTCGAAGCGCGCCAGCCATTGCGCGCTCATCGCGATCTCGGGCAGCAGCACCAGCGCCTGGCGGCCGGCGCGCAGCGCCGCGGCGATCGCCTCGAAATAGACCTCGGTCTTGCCCGCGCCCGTGACGCCGTCGAGCAGCGTGACGCGGAAGCCCGCGCCGATGCCCGCGGCGAGCTCGCGCGCCGCGGCGTCCTGGTCCGCCGACAGCGCGGGGCCCGGCCGCGCGCCGTCGGGGCGCGGCGGCGCCTGTGGCGCGACATGCGCGGGCACCAGCCAGCCGGCCTCGGCCATGGCGCGCACGACGCCGGCGCCGACGCCGGCCCCGCGCGCGATCGCGGCGGTCGTCGCCGGCGGCATCGACGCCATCGCCTCGAGCACGCGCCGGCGCGGCGCGGTGACGCGGCGCGCGCCAGGCTCGGCGACCACCGGGTTCGGCGCCGCGGGCGACAGCGTCCAGCCCTCGACCGCCACCGGCGGCTCCAGCGCCTCGGGCATGCTCATCGCCATGCGCAGCACCGCGCCCGGCGCCGACATCGTGTACTGCGCGACCCAGTCGACGAGGCGGCGCGACGCCTCGGGAAGGACGAGGTCGCCGACGCGGCCAAGCGCCTCGCGCAGTCGCGCCGGCGCCTTCGCCTCCGGGTCGGGCGGCGCGGGGTCCCAGACCACGCCGATCGCCACGCGCGCGCCGAGCGGCACGCGCACGAAGTCGCCGGGCCGCAGCCCCTGCGCGGGATCGGCGAGGTAGTCGTAGGCGCCGGAGAGCGGCAGCGGCAGCAGCACGCTGATCCGGTCCAGGCCCTCGCGCGCTGCGTCCTGTTGCGTCATCCCCCCGGACTTTACGCGGCCACGCGCGCTATGGCACATCCGACGGCGCGGGCGTGCCATGCGCGCGCCCCGGCAGGAGCGAGCGAAAGCCATGAAGTTCTTCATCGACAGCGCCGACCTCAAGGAACTCCGCGACCTCGCGGCCACCGGCCTCGTCGACGGCGTGACCACGAACCCGTCGCTGATCGCCAAGTCGGGCCGCGACATGCTCGAGGTAGTCGCCGAGATCTGCGCCCTCGTGAAGGGCCCGGTCAGCGCCGAGGTGACCGCGACCGACCACGCCACCATGCTCGCCGAGGGGCGCAAGCTCGCGGCCATCGCGCCCAACGTCGCGGTCAAGGTGCCGCTGACGCCGGACGGGCTCAGGACCTGCCGCGCGCTCGCCGACCAGGGCACGCCGGTCAACGTCACGCTGTGCTTCTCGCCGGCGCAGGCGATCCTCGCGGCGAAGGCCGGCGCGGCCTACATCTCGCCCTTCGTCGGCCGCCTCGACGACATCGGCACCGACGGCATGCAGCTGATCGCGGACATCTGCCAGATCTACCGTGCCTATCCGGCGATCCGCACCGAGGTGCTGGTCGCCTCGGTGCGCCACCCCGTCCATGTCGTCGCCGCCGCCAAGCTCGGCGCGCATGTCGCAACGCTGCCGCCCAACGTGCTGCGGCAGATGTACCAGCACCCGCTGACCGACAAGGGCCTCGCCGCCTTCCTCGCCGACTGGCAGAAGACCGGCCAGTCGATCCTGGGCTGAGGCCGTTGGCCGGCCACGGGACAAGCGCGGGCGCCGCGCCCGACCTGGAGCCGGCGGCCATCGCCGACTGGCTCGCGCGCCATCCCGACTTCCTCGCCAGGCGCCCCGAGCTGCTCCATGTCCTGACGCCGGTGGACGCGCGCCGCGGCGAGGACGTGCTCGACTTCCAGCGCTTCGTGGCGGGCCGGCTGCAGGACGACCTGGCGCGGCTGCGCCGCGGCCACGAGGAATTCGTCTGCGCGAGCCGCGCCGGCGCCTCGGCGCAGGGCCGAGTCCACGCCACGGTGCTCGCCCTGCTCGCCGCGCGCTCTCTCGGGCATTGCGTCGAGGTCGCCACGGTCGACCTCGCGCTGCATCTCGAGGTCGATGCCGTCGTGCTGGGCTTCGAGGCCGGCGCGCAGGCGCGCTTCGCCACCGCTGCGAGCGGCATCCGCGCCTGGCCGCGCGGGCGCATCGAGGGCTGGCTGCCGCCGGGGCGCGAGTCGCTGCTCGCCGGCCCCGTGGTCGGCGACCCCGCGCTCTTCGGCGCCGCCGCGCCGCTCGTGCGCTCGCAGGCGCTGCTGCGGCTGCCGGCGGGGCCGCTGCTGCCCGCGGGCCTGCTCGCGCTCGGCGCGCGCGATCCCGCGCGCTTCCAGCCCGGAGCCGGCAGCGACGCGCTCATCTTCCTCGCGCAGGCGCTCGCGCTGGTCCTCGCGGGATGGCTGGCCCGGTGAGCGGCGGCGCGCAGGCCGGCGACGAGGCGATGGCCGCTGCCCTCGCGGCGATGGAGCCCTCCTTCCCGGGCGCCACGCCACGGCTCGAGGGGATCTGCCGCGAGTTCCTCGCCTGGCTACGCCACGAACGGCGCGCCTCCGCGCATACCGTGCTCGCCTATGGCCGCGACGTCGCGGCCTTCGTCGCCTTCCTCTCGGCCCATCGCGGTGCCGAGGTCGACGACGGCATGATGGCCGCGGCGGGCCTCGCCGACCTGCGCGCCTGGCTCGCCAGCCGCCACGGCGCCGGGCTGGCCGCGGCGTCGAACGCGCGCGCCCTCTCGGCGGTGAAGGCGCTGCATCGCTGGGCGGCGCGCCAGGGCATCTGGGAGAACCTCGCCGCGACCGGGTTCCGCGGGCCGAGGCTGCCGCGCGGGCTGCCGCGGCCGCTCGACGCGACCGATGCCGCCGCCGCGCTCGAGGGCGCGGGCGCGATGTCGGAGGAGCCGTGGATCGCCGCGCGCGATACCGCCGTGCTGGCGCTGCTCTATGGTTGCGGGCTGCGCATCGGCGAGGCGCTTGGCCTCGACCGCGCGGCGCTGCCGCTGGGCGACGTGCTGCGCGTCTCGGGCAAGGGGCGCAAGCAGCGCGAGGTGCCCGTGCTGGCGCTGGTGCGCGAGGCGGTCGGCGAGTACGCGCGGCTCTGCCCGCATCCCGCGCGGCCACGCGGCCCGCTCTTCCTCGGCGCGCGCGGCGGCAGGCTCAGGCCGGAGATCGTGCAGGCGCGGCTGCGCCAGCTGCGCGCGGCGCTCGGCCTGCCGGAGCACGCCACCCCGCATGCGCTGCGCCATTCCTTCGCGACGCACCTGCTGGCCGCGGGCGCCGACCTGCGCGCGATCCAGGAACTGCTCGGCCACGCCTCGCTGGCGACGACGCAGCGCTACACCGGCATCGACGCCGCGCGGCTGCTCGAGGTCTACGACAAGGCGCACCCCCGCGCGCGCGCCGGCGCCACGGAAGGCTGAGCGCGGCGCGCGGCGAGCCCGCGCTTCAGCGGCGGTGGCCGACCTCGAAGTCGTTGCTGCCCGTGCGGTCCTGGCCGCGCAGCAGCCAGAGCGGGCGCGTCGAGAAGTCGACCTTGAAGCCCGACTTGTCCGAGGTCGCGATCAGGCCGCGCTCGAACACCGAGCTGCCCGGCATGTAGCGCACGGCCACGCCCGCGCGCCGCCGCGGCGAGCGGTTCGGGTTGGCGCCGTGGATCATGTAGACGTCGTGCAGCGACATCTGGCCGGGCTCGAGCTCGATGTCGACGGCCTTCGCCTCGTCGAAGCGCGGGTCGTCGACCTTCTGCGTCAGCACGACGTCGGTGCGGTCCTCGCGCATGTGGCTGTAGAGCTCGCGGCCCTCGTGGCTTCGCGGGATGACGCGCAGGCAGCCGTTCTCGCGCGTCGAGGGATCGAGCGCGATCCACGCGGTGCAGGTCGCGAGCGGGCGGATCGGCCAGTACTGGCCGTCCTGGTGCCAGGGCGTCTCCAGCCCGTCGCCGCCCGGCTTGCAGAAGACCTGGCAGCCCCAGAGGATGATGTCGTCGCCGATCGCGTCGGCGACCAGCTCGACGAGCTCGGGGTCGCGGGCCAGGTCGAGGAAGTCGCGCGAGCCATGCACGCCCTCGGCGTTGCGGCCCTCGATATGCGCGCTCACCAGCTTCTCCGGGCGCACGCCGGGATTGGCGGCGATCAGCCGGTCGAGCGAGTCGCGCAGCGCGTCGACCTTCTCCTTCGGCAGGCGCCAGCGCGGGATCACCCAGCCCTCGCGGCGATAGGCTTCCTTCTCGTCTGCGGTCAGGTGCGCCATGGCCTCTTCCCCCTGCTGCGTCCCACGGGCGCAGATTATTTGCGCCGCGGCCCGGCTTCAATGCGCGCGCGCGCCACGGCCGCAATGGCGTCCGCCAGCGCGTCGAACTCCGCGCGGCGCGCGGTCGAGCGCCGCGCCACCAGCGCGAGGCCGCGGCGCGGCGCCGGCGGCGCGAGACGGCGCGCGCCGAGCCCGAGCCCGGACAGCAGGCCGCCCGCGATCGCGAGCCCGGGCACCAGCGCGAGGCCGAGCCCGGAGGCAACCATGTGCATGAGGGTCAGCAGGCTCGTCGCCTCCACGCGCTCGACGCGCGCGACGCGCGCGCGCCCGCAGGCCTGCAGCACGTGATCGCGCAGGCAGTGCCCCTCCTCGAGCAGCAGCAGCTCGCCCGCGAGGTCGGCAGGCGCCGCGGGGCGGCGCGCGGCGAGGCGCCTGTCACCCTCGGGCGCGACGAGCAGCAGCTCGTCCTCGCAGAGCTCGCGCAGCAGGAGGCCCTTCGTGTCGTAGGGCAGCGCGACCAGGGCGAAGTCGAGCCCGCCCGCCTCGAGGCGCCCGAGCAGCCGTTGCGTGAGGTCCTCGCGCAGCGCGAGGCGCAGCTCCGGGTGGCGGCGGCGCAGCGCCGGAAGCAGCGCCGGCAGCACGAAGGGCGCGACGGTCGGGATCATGCCCACGCGCAGCAGCCCGGTCATCGGCGCGGCCGCGCGCGCGGCGGCCTCGGCGAGGTCCTCCGCGGCCGCGAGCAGGCCGTGGGCGCGCGCGGCGATCTCCTCGCCCGCCGGCGTCATGGCCACCGAGCGCCGGTCGCGCTCGACGAGGCGCAGGCCGAGCGTCGCCTCGAGTTCCTTGAGCCCGGCGCTCAGCGTCGACTGCGTCGCGAAGCAGGCCTCGGCCGCGCGGGTGAAGCTGCGATGCTCCGCGACGGCGGCGAGGTAGCGTAGCTGGCGCAGCGAGGGCAGCGGGCGCGGCGGCATGGCGGGGATCCTTCCTGAGGCTTGATATCGATTTTTCCGATCAGGAAAAGAAAATCAATTCGTTTCAACGATCATGTCTCGCCCGCCATGTTCCGCCGCGCCGGGGACGATCCCGGCGAACCCGAGGGAAAGGAACGAAGATGGGCAAGCGACCCGAGATCAGGACCATGCGCAACCTCGAGGCGGCCTTCGCCGGCGAGTCCATAGCTCATGCCAAGTATCGCTACTTCGCAAGGCTCGCGCGCCAGGCGGGCGACGAGGAGACCGCGCGCGCCTTCGAGGAGACGGCGGACCAGGAGATCCAGCACGCCTTCGGGCACCTGGACCTGCTCTACCCCGCGGCGGAGACCACGCCGGCGAAGGCGCTGCAGGTCGCGATCGACGGCGAGACCCACGAGTACAGCGAGATGTACCCGGGCTTCCGCCGCGTGGCGGAGGAGGAAGGCGACGCCGCCGCGGTGGCGGAGATCGACGGGCAGATCGCGGAATCCCGCGAGCATGCCGAGCGCTTCCGCGGCGTCCTCGCCAAGGCCGCGCGCCGCTTCGCCGCTTTGGCGAAGGTCGAGGAACGACATGCCGCGCGTTACCGCCAGGCGCTGGCGCGCGCCACCGCCTGAGCCCCCGGCCAGCACAACCCGCCCGACATCGCGAAACGAGGAGAAGAGACCATGAAGACCTGGAAGTGCATCCTGTGCGGCTTCGTCTACGACGAGGCGAAGGGCCTGCCGGAAGAGGGCATCGCGGCCGGCACGCGCTGGGCCGACATCCCCGAGGACTGGGCGTGCCCCGATTGCGGCGTCGCCAAGGCCGACTTCGACATGGAGGAGGTGGCCGCGGCCTGAGGCCGCGGCTCCCGCCCCGCCACCCCAGCCTCGGAGCGACCGACATGGACCCGATCGTGATCGCCGGCGCCGGCCTCGCCGGCTGGACCGTCGCGCGCGAGCTGCGCAAGCTCGATCGCGACACGCCGATCGTCGTCGTCGCCACCGACGACGGCGCGTTCTACTCGAAGCCGGTGCTGTCCAACGCGCTCGCGCTCGGCAAGGCGCCGGACGCGATCGCGACAGCCAGCGGCGAGGCGATGGCCGCGAGGACCGGCGTGGCGCTGCGCGCACGCACGCGCATCGCGGCGATCGACCGCGGCGCGCGGGCCCTCGCCCTCGCCGATGGCACGACGCTGCGCTATGCGCGCCTCGTGCTCGCGCTCGGCGCCGACCCGCTGCGCCTGCCGATCGCGGGCGACGGCGCGGACGACCTCCTCCAGGTCAACGACCTCGGCGACTACGCGCGCTTCCGCGCCGCGATCGAGGGCGCGCGCCGCGTCGCGATCCTCGGCGCGGGCCTGATCGGCTGCGAGTTCGCCAACGACCTCCTCGCCTCGGGCCGCGAGGTGGACGTGATCGACCTCGCGCCGCGGCCGCTCGGGCGCCTGCTGCCGCCGGGTGCGGCCGGGCTGGTGCGCACGCGCCTCGCGGCGGCAGGGGTACGCTGGCGCCTCGGCACCTCGATCGCGGAGGCGTCGCGCCGGGATGGCGGCGGGCTGCGGCTCGCGCTCGCCGACGGAACGGTGCTGGAGGCCGACGCCGCGCTCTCCGCGGTCGGGCTCGTCCCGCGCATCGCGCTCGCCGGGGCGGCCGGCCTCGCGACGGGGCGCGGCATCCGCGTCGACCGATGGCTGGCGACCAGCGACCCCGGCGTCTTCGCGCTGGGCGACTGCGCGGAGATCGATGGCATGGTGCTTCCCTTCGTGATGCCGATCATGCAGGCCGCGCGCGCCCTCGCCCGCACGCTCGCCGGCACGCCGACCGCGATGTCGCTCCCGCCGATGCCGGTCGTGGTCAAGGCGCCCGCGGTGCCGGTCGTCGTCGCGGGCCTGCCCGGC
>VGDA01000095.1 GCA_016869915.1 Alphaproteobacteria bacterium | reverse complement strand
ATGCGGTTGGCGAGCGCCGGATCGTGGGACGTGAACTTCTTCGCGTGCTCGTCGCCCGGGAAGTACGGGTGCCAGGGCGCGGGAACGCCCTGGCGCGCCTCGCCGAGCCCCAGGAAGGCCGATTCCTTGATCTGGTCGCGGTTGATGGCGTGCGACATCGCGATGCGGAAATCGCGCGTCGCCATCAGCTTGCCCATCTCCGGGTCGGCCCTGTAGGTCTGGTTGAAGGTGATCGCCGCGTCGGCGCCACCGAAGGTCGACCAGGTCAGGATGCGATAGCGCCCCTTCTTCTCCTCGTCCTTGAAGACCGGGTAGTTGGTCATCTGTATGTGGCGGGCCTGCATGTCGAACTGGCCGGCGATCGCCGCGAGGTTGAGCGCCTGCACGTCCGCGAAGTAGGTGAAGCGCACCTCGTCGATGTAGGGCAGCTGGTTGCCCTCGGGATCGACGCCCACGTAGTAGGGGTTGCGCTTCAGCGTCAGGACGGGATCGCTGACGCGGCTCGTCGGGACCCAGGCCGCCATGGTCGGGCGCTCCGGGTTCTCCGGAGGCGCGTTGCGCGCGGCGAAGAGCTCGGTCCAGGTCTTGAAGCCCGCGGCCTGCGCGGCCCTGTCGACCTCCTCCTTCGCCGTGTAGGAGGGGTGGAACCTCTTGAGGTAGTGGGCCGGCAGGAAGGCCGCGAAGGTGCGGTCGCCGCCATCGGCCGCGACCAGCGCGGTGAGGAACAGCGTAGCCGGCTCCGCGAACACGAAGCGCACCGTCGCGTCGTCGACCTTCTCGACGAGCGCGGGCGAACCGTCCTTGTTGCGCATCCAGCCGGGAAGCGACGGCGTCAGGTCCTTGTTGAGCAGGACGTCCCTGTACCAGAACAGGATGTCGTCGGCGCCGAAGGGCGCGCCGTCCGACCAGCGCGCGCCCTTGCGCAGGCTGATCGTCCAGGTCCTGAAGTCCGCCGAGGGTTCGGCACCGGCCGCGATCTTCGGCTCGATCTTGCCGCCGTCGGGCGAGTGGCGGAACAGCGAGTCGAACACCACGCGCACGTAGTTGTTCGCGTCGGCCGGCCCGAGGAAGGCACGGCGCCAGACGCCGCCATACTGCCCGGTGCGCTCGGCCACCGGCACGACCAGCGGGTTCTCCGGCAAGCGCTTGTCGACCGCGGGAAGGCGCCCGGCCTTCACGTCCTCGGCGAGTTGCGGCGCTTCCTTGTAGCGGCCCTGCGCCCAGGCGGCGCCGAGGCTCGACGACGCGAGCAGGGCGGCGGCGCCGAGCAGCACGGCGGCGACCGGCGCGCGCCGGCCAGTGACGAAATTCATGCTTTCCTCCCCTTGGTGCATTCGCCGCGGCGGCGCCTTCCGGACGCCCTCGCGGCTCCCCTCCATGGGGCCGGTTCGGCCCCGCGGAGTCAATCCGGATCCTGCGCGGCTCGGCTCAGGCCGCGCGCGCGAGGATGGCGAGCAGGTCGCCGACCATGCCGAGCCGCGCCTCCACGCTCACCTCGGGCGGGCGGATGGCGATCTTGGCGCCCAGGAAGTCGAGCGCCACGCCCCTCGCCGCGGCGAGGGTGCGACGGATCTCAGCCTCGGTCATCAGCGAGCCCGCGGCGCCGTGGCGCAGGCCCGCGGCCGGCGCGTGCGGCATGTGCGTGTCCTGCCACGCGCCATAGGGCGTGTCGGCGGCCGAGGCACCGGAAAACATGATGCCCGAGAGCGCGACCGCGCGCGCGGCGGCCTCGACATGCGCGACCGCGCGGCCGGCGTCGTGCGTCTCCAGCACCGAGCGGCCCCAGTTGACGTTGACGCCGAGCGGACGCCGAGCGGCCCCGTTGGCGCGCGCGATGGCGGCGAGCTCGTCGGCGAGCGACAGGAAGCCCTTGTGCTGCGGGTGGCCGGGCCGGTGCTCGTCGCAATGCTCGACCACGATGCGCGCGCCGAACCAGTCCCAGGAGGCGAGTTCGGCGAGCGAGCGCGCGAAGGCGTCGGCCGTGCCGGTGCCGCCGGCGGGGCCACGGCTGGGCGCGGACTGCACTTCGACCGCGATGACGGCGGCGCGGCCCGCGGCCTCGTTGAGCCGCGCGACGGCGGCGCGCGCGTCGCGGGCCATGGCGAGCGCCGCCTGCCGGCCAGCCTCGTCCGCGGAGGCGAGGCCGAAGGCCTTGTCCTTCTGCAGCGTGCCCATCGTCCCGGGGATCAGCGTGACGACATGGTCCCAGTCCTTGCGCAGCCGCGCGAAGAGCCATTTCTCGTCGCTGCGATGGAGCGCGCCCGTGAACGGCACCTCGAGGCCGCGCACGTCGCGCATCGCCGCGAGCCCCGCGAGCAGCTTCTCCTCGTCCTCGAGCGAGGCCGGCGCGATCGCGTATTCGCCGACGAAGTACCCCATGTCCCTTCCTCCCCGGATTGCCGCGACAGCTTAGCGCGATTCCGCGCCGCGCGAGCGCGGATGGCCCAGACCCACTCCCCTCACGTCCGCGCACGAGTGCGGATGGGAGGGGCGGCGCCGCGCGGCAGCGCGGCGACGGGGAGGGAAATGGTGCCGGAGGCCAGGCGTCGCGCGCGGGCTCTGGCGGTGAGACGCGCCGATCACTGCGCGCACCATCCGCTCGGCCAGTAGGGAACACATGCCCCCTCCGTCGCGCGCCTCGCGGCGCGCGCCACCTCCCCCACCCGCGCTGCCGCGCGGCCGGGGGAGGAGCCAACTCGGCTCCTTCCTCGTCCTTCTCTCATCTTTCCCCTCTCCCGGACTCCCCTCCCGTCCGCGCACGAGCGCGGATGGGACGGGCGGCGCCGCGCGGCTCAGGCCCGCTCGCGCGTCGCGCTGAAGCGGATCGCCTTGTTGTCCTCGGCGGTGCGCTGAAGGTCCCAGGAGTTGCGCGCAAGGAAGACCGGCACGCCGTCGCGGTCCTCGGCGACGGCGAAGGGATGCGCGGCGACGAAGGCCTTGAGCGCGGCGGGGTCGTCCGAGCTCGCCCAGCGCGCGGTCTCGAAGGGCGCCTGCTCGAAGGCGATCGCGACCTTGTATTCGTTCTCGATGCGCGAGCGCAGCACGTCGAGCTGCAGCGCGCCGACCACGCCGACGATCCAGTCCGATCCCTGGGTCGGGCGGAAGATCTGGGCCACGCCCTCCTCGGCGAGGTCCTCGAGCGCGCGGCGCATCTGCTTGGCGCGGATCGGGTCCTGCAGGCGCACGCGGCGCAGGATCTCCGGCGCGAAGTTCGGCAGGCCCGTGAAGCGCAGGTCAGCGCCCTCGGTCAGCGTGTCGCCGACGCGCAGCACGCCATGGTTGGGGATGCCGATGATGTCGCCGGGCCATGCCTCGTCGACGACCTCGCGCTCGCGCGCGAAGAAGAAGATCGGCGCGTTGATGGCGATGACCTTCCCGGTCGCCGCCTGCCGGAGCTTCATGCCGCGGCGGAACCGGCCCGAGCAGACGCGCATGAAGGCGACGCGGTCGCGGTGGTTCGGGTCCATGTTCGCCTGGACCTTGAAGACGAAGCCGCTGACGGCGGGATCGGTCGGCTCCACCGCACGCGGCGTGGCGGGCTGCGCCTTGGGTGGCGGCGCCCATGCGACGAGGCTGTCGAGCAGCTCGCGCACGCAGACCTCCTTGAGCGCCGTGCCGAAGACGACCGGAGTCAGGTGGCCGGCGCGGTAGCTCTCCGCGTCCACCTGCGGATAGCCCGCCAGGGCGAGGCCGGCGCTCTCGGCGAACTCGGCGCGCAGCGCCTCCGGCACGTGCGCGGCGAGGCGCAGGTCGTCGACGCCCTCGAAGGGCTCCGAGCGCCCCTCGCGCGCCCATTCGGTGCGCAGCAGTCGATCGTGGAGCAGGTCGTAGCAGCCGACGAAGCGCCCGCCCATGCCGATCGGCCAGGTCACCGGCGCGACGTCGAGCGCGAGCGTCTCGGCGATCTCGTCGAGCAGCTCGAAGGGCTCGCGCCCCTCGCGGTCGACCTTGTTGACGAAGGTGATGATCGGCACGTCGCGCAGGCGGCAGACCTCGAAGAGCTTGCGCGTCTGGCTCTCGATGCCCTTCGCGGCGTCGATCACCATCACCGCGGAATCGACGGCCGTCAGCGTGCGGTACGTGTCCTCGCTGAAATCCTCGTGGCCCGGCGTGTCGAGGAGGTTGAAGACGAGGTTGCCGTACTCGAACGTCATCACCGAGCTCGAGACCGAGATGCCGCGCGCGCGCTCGATCGCCATCCAGTCGGACTGCGTGCGCCGGCCCTCGCCGCGCGCGCGCACATGGCCGGCGAGGCGGATCGCGCCGGCGTGGAAGAGCAGCTTCTCGGTCAGCGTCGTCTTGCCGGCGTCCGGGTGCGAGATGATCGCGAAGGTCCGGCGCGGCGCGCGCAGCGACGCCGGGGTGGACTGGGATGGGGACGCGTCGTTCGGCAAGATGGGCTCCGCGCGCGCCCGGGGCCGGGCGTGAAGGCGGCGGACATTACCCGCCGCGTCCGGCGATGTGTACCGTTTGAATCGTGCCGTCCTTGCCGGTGCCGGAGGTTCCGGCCGAACATGCCGCGCATGGGATCGATGCATGACGACGGCGCCGCCGGCGCCGAATTCGACGACGTCGTCGCCTGGGCCGCCACGGCCCCGCTGCCTGACGAGGTCGCGCGCAAGGCGCGGCGGCTGCTGCTCGACTCGCTCGGCTGCGTGCTCTCCGGCCTGCGCCATGCCGAGGTCGCGGCGACCGCGGCGGCGCTCGCGCGCTGGTTCCCCGGCACGATGCGCCTTCCCGGCTGCGACGTCGCGCTGGCGCCCGCCGGCATCGCGGCGCTGGCGGCGTCGGCGATGTGCTGGGACGAGGCCAACGAGGGCCTCGCGCGCGCCCATGGACGGCCGGCGCTCTCCGTCGTCCCCGTGCTGCTCGCGGCGGCGCCGGGACTGCCGCTCGGCCGGCTGCTGCGCGGACTCATCCTCGGCTACGAGCTCGGCGCGCGGGCGGGCGAGCTCTGGCGCATCAGGCCGGGCATGCATGTCGACGGCTCGTGGCACGCGCTGGGCGCGGCGGCGGCCGCGGCATGGATCTCCGGCGGCGACGCCGCGCGCGCCGCGCGCATCGCCGCCTGCCAGGTTCCCTTCAGCCTCTACCGGCCGCTCGCCTTCGGCATGACCGCGCGCAATTCCTACGCCGCGCATGCCGCGCTGCTCGGCATCCTCGCCGCGGCGGCCGCGGAAGGCGGCGCCGACGCGCCGCGCGGCGGCTTCGCCGAGGCGCGGCGGCTCGCGCTGCTGCACGAGACCGCGCCGGCGCGCATGCCCGCCGGCACGTGGCTGCTGCTCGAGGCCTATCTCAAGCCCTATGCGGGCGTGCGGCACGCGCACTACGCCGCGGCGGCCGCGATCGCCGCGCGGCGCGGCGTCGCGCGCAGCGAGGACATCGTCGCCATCAGGCTGGAGACCTATGCCGAGGCGCTGCGCTACGCCGCCAACCGCGCGCCCGCGACGCCGATCGCGGCGCAGTTCAGCCTCTCCTTCGGCGCCGCCTCGGGACTGCGCTTCGGCGACCTGTCGCCGGATTCCTACCTGGCGATGGAGGACGGCGAACTGCGCCGCCTCGAGGCGCTGGTCGAGCTCGCCGAGGATCCCGCGCTCGACGCCGCGAGCCGGCGCGGCGCGCGCATCGTCCTGCGCCTCGCCGACGGCGGCACGCGCGAGGCGGAGGTCGGCGACGTGCCGGGCGATCCCGCCAACCCGCTGCCCGAGCCCGAGCTGCGCGCGAAGTTCCTCCGCCTCGCCGGCCACCTGCCGCAGGCGCCGGCGATGCTCGCGCGCGTGCTCGAGGGCGACGACGGCGCGCCGCTCGCGCTCGACGCCTGACGCACGACGTCAGCCGCCCTCGATCGCCGGGATGAAGCAGACCTCGGCGCCGTCGGGCACTTCCTCGAGGAAGGCGTTCTGGTGGATCACGCCGTCGATCGCGACGGCGACGCCGTCATGCAGCCGCGCGGCGATGCCCGGGTAGCGGGCCTCGAGGGCGCGGACCAGGTGCCTGATCTCGCGCCCCTCGACCTCGTGCTCGACCTGGCCGCCCGCGAAGGCGCGCGCGATCGAGGGCGTCAGGAGGACGCGCGCCGCCATGGCCGCCAGCGCCCTCCCGTCGCCGTCATTCCGCCGCGAGGCGCGGCGCCGCCGCGTCGAGCGCCGCGGAGAGCCGCGGCGGCGACATCGGCAGGTCGGTCATGCGCACGCCCGTGCAGCGCGCGATCGCGCTGCCGATCGCGGCCATCGGCGGGACGATGGGCACCTCGCCGACGCCGCGCACGCCGTAGGGATGCGTCGGGTTCGGCACCTCGACCATGATCGTCTCGATCATCGGCAGGTCGGAGGCGACCGGCATGCGGTAGTCGAGGAAGCCCGCGTTCTCGAGCTTGCCGTTGCGGTCGTAGATGTATTCCTCGTTGAGCGCCCAGCCGACGCCCTGCACGGCGCCGCCCTGCATCTGGCCCTCGACGTAGCTCGGGTGGATCGCGGTGCCGACGTCCTGCACCGAGGTGTAGCGCAGGATCGTGACGATGCCGGTGTCGCGATCGACCTCGACGTCGACGACGTGCACGCCGAAGCCCGGCCCCGCGCCCTGGGCGTTGATCTGCGAGTGGCCGTTGATCGGGCCGCCCATCTTGCCGGCCATGCCGGCGAGCTTGGCGAGCGACAGCGGCTCGAAGGTGCCCACGTTGGTGCTCGCGGGCTTCGCCTCGCCGTTCTCCCACACCACCGCGTCGGGCTCGACCTCCCAGAGCTTCGCGGCGCGGCGGCGGCACTCGGCGATCACCTCGCGCACGGAGTTGATGATCGCGAGGCCGTTGGCGAAGGTCACGCGGCTGCCGCCCGTGACGAAGTTGAACCCGATCGAGGCCGTGTCGGCGATGATCGGGCGCACCTTGTCGTAGGGGATGCCGAGTTCCTCGGCCGCCATCATCGCGAGGGCGGCGCGCGAGCCGCCGATGTCCGGGTTGCCGGAGATCACGGTCACCGTGCCGTCCTCGCCGACATGCGCGGCGGCGCTGGAATCCGCGCCGACGTTGAACCAGAAGCCGGCCGCGACGCCGCGCGCGGTACCCGGCCTGGGCGGGCTGCGGTAGTGCTCGGAGGCCTTCGCCGCCTCGAGCGCCTCGACGAGGCCGATGCGGTTGAAGGTCGGGCCGTAATGGGTCTTGGTGCCCTCCTTCGCGGCGTTGCGCAGGCGCAGGTCGATCGGGTCCATGCCGAGT
This sequence comes from Alphaproteobacteria bacterium, assembly GCA_016869915.1. Taxonomy (GTDB): domain Bacteria; phylum Pseudomonadota; class Alphaproteobacteria; order CACIAM-22H2; family CACIAM-22H2; genus CAIOSQ01. Next base: position 2,738 of record VGDA01000095.1, on the reverse strand, counting down.
TCCTGCGCCAGGATGTCGATCGTCGACTCCACCGCCCAGGCAGAGATCGGCGCGCCCGGCGCGCGATAGGCCGCGACCTTCGGGCGGTTGGAGACGACGTCGAAGCCCTCCACCTTCACGTTGTCGATGTCGTAGCAGGCGAAGCTGCACATCGAGGCCGGGCCCACGGGCGAGCCGGGGAAGGCGCCGGCCTGCAGCGCGAAGGTCGCGTCGGCGGCGACGATGCGCCCGTCGCGCGTCGCGCCAAGCTTGACGCGCATCGAGCTGCCCGAGGTCGGGCCGGAGGCGCGGAACACCTCCTCGCGCGTCATCACCATCTTCACCGGACGGCCGGCCTTCTGCGACAGGCGGACGGCGACGGGCTCGAGGTAGACGACCGTCTTGCCGCCGAAGCCGCCGCCGATCTCCGCGGCCATGACGCGGATCTGCGATGTCTCCAGGCCGAGCAGGCGGCTGCAGAAGCCGCGGACCTGGAAATGGCCCTGCGTGGTCGTCCAGAGCTGGACCTGGCCGTCCTCCGCCGCGCTGGCGAGGCAGGCATGCGGCTCGATGTAGCCCTGGTGCACCGGCGCGGTGCGGAAGCGCCGCTCGACGACGACCTCCGCCGCGGCGAAGCCCTTCGCGGCGTCGCCCTTGGCGAAGTCGATGCGCTTGGCGACGTTCGAGGGCTCGGTCGGCCGCGGCTCGACGCCGTCGGTGCGCAGGTGGTCGTGCAGGATGGGCGCGCCGGGCTTCATCGCGTCCTCGACGTCGACCACGTGCGGCAGCACGCGATAGCGCACCTCGACGAGCCCGAGCGCCTCGCGCGCGATCGCGTCGGTGGTCGCGGCGACGGCGGCCACGGCATGGCCGTGGTAGAGCGCCTTCTCGCGCGCCATGACGTTGCGCGTGACGTCGCGCAGGTTCACCTGCATCTCGCCGGCGGGGACGATGCGGTTCTCCTGCTCGACGAAATCGGCCGAGGTGACGACCGCCTTCACGCCGGGCAGCGCGGCCGCCTTCGACGCGTCGATCGACTCGATGACGGCATGGGCGTGCGGGCTGCGCAGGACGCGGCCCACGAGCTGGCCCGGCATGTTCCAGTCGGCGCCGAAGCGCGCGCGGCCGGTGACCTTGTCGGCGCCGTCGGGGCGGCTGGGGCGGGTGCCGACGACCTTGAACTGGCGAGCGCTCATCGTGCGGTCTCCTTCATTTCGGCGGCCACTTCCATGACCGCGCGGACGATCTTGTCGTAGCCGGTGCAGCGGCAGAGGTTGCCGGCCAGCCAGTATCGGATCTCGGTCTCGGTCGGGTCCGGGTTGCGGTCGAGCAGCGCCTTGGAGGCGACGAGGAAGCCCGGCGTGCAGACGCCGCATTGCAGCGCCGCCGCCTCGACGAACTTCTTCTGCAGCGGATGCAGCTGGTCGCCCTGCGCGAGGCCCTCGATCGTGCCGATGCTGCACCCTTCCATCTCCGCGCCGAGGGCGAGGCACGCGCAGGCCAGCCGGCCGTCGATCGTGACGCTGCACGCGCCGCAATCGCCCGAGCCGCAGCCCTCCTTGCTGCCGGTGAGGCCGAGCTGGTCGCGCAGCACGTCGAGCAGCGTCTGGGTCGGATCGCAGAGGAACTCGACCGGCTCGCCGTTCACGACGGCGGAAACATGGACCCTCGACATGGCTCAGTGCCCTCCTGCGCGCCTGGCGGCGATGAGCGCGGCGCGCTTCACGAGCACCCCCGCGATCTTGGTGCGATAGGCGATCGTGCCGCGCTTGTCGTCGATCGGGCGGCAGGCCGCGCGGCACGCCGCGGCGGCCTTCTCAAGCGCGGCTTCGTCGAGGCGCGAGCCTGCGAGCGCCGCGCCCGCGGCCTCGACCAGCATCACGGTCGGCGCGACGGCGCCGAGCCCGACGCGCGCGGCGACGCAGGTGTCGCCCTCCATCGCCAGGCTGACGCCGCAGCCGACGACGGCGATGTCCATCTCCGTGCGCGGGATCAGGCGAAGATAGGCGTCGCCGGAATGCGCGGGGCGCGCGGGCAGCGCGATCGAGACCAGGATCTCGCCGCGCTCCAGCGTCGTGCGCCCGGGGCCGGCATGGAGCTTCTCCACCGGCAGCTGGCGGCGCCCCTTCGGACCCTGCACGGCGAGGATCGCGCCGGCGGCGACCAGCGCGGGCGCGCTGTCGGCGGCGGGCGAGGCGTTGCAGAGGTTGCCGCCGGCCGAGGCGCGGCCCTGCACCTGCTTCGAGCCGATGAGGTTGATGGCCTCGACGACGCCCGGCCAGGCGCGCCGCAGCGCGTCGTGCTCGCCGATCTCGGCGGCGTTGACCGCCGCGCCGATGCGGAAGCCGCCGGACTCCTCGACGATCGTGGTCATCTCCGCGATCTTCTTGACGTCGACGATTGCGCCGGGCGCCAGGCTGCCCGCGCGCATCTGCACGAGCAGGTCGGTGCCGCCCGCGAGGATGCGGGCCGCGCCGCCCGCGGCGGCCATGAGCCCCACCGCCTCGTCGAGGCTGCGCGGTGCCGCGTAGGTCGTCTGCTGCATGTACTTCCCCCGATGCCGGCGGCCCCCTCGGGCCGCCACACGCGAAGGGTAAGCCCGCGAAGGGCCGGCGGTCGAGTGCCGTCGTCCTGCGCGGTTCCGTCGCGCATGAGGGGCTGCTACGCATGGCGGCGTGAACGTCGAGCCCGGCATGAAGGCGTCCCGGATCGTCGGCTGCACGCTGCTGCACCAGGTCCTGGTCTCGGCGATCGCGGCC
>VGDA01000094.1 GCA_016869915.1 Alphaproteobacteria bacterium | reverse complement strand
GGAGGTCGTCTACATCGAGGAACCGGCGGCGCCGGCCGCCGAGGAGGAGAGCGCCAAGGCAGCGGCAGCCGCGCTGGAGCGCCGCAAGGCCGCGCGCGAGGCGCGCGACAGGCAGGCCTCGCCGGCGCTGCGCCGGCGCATCCTGCTGGGCCTCGGCTGGGGCGCCTTCGCGACGGCCACCGTGCTGCTCGCGGCGACCATCTATTTCCACGAGGTCATCGTCGGCGAATACCCGTCCTCCCGCCCCGTCTTCCGTGCGACGCGGCTGATGCCGCACATGACGGAGGAGGGCTTCACGCTGCGCAGCGGATTGCGCACGCAGCCCGACATCCGCGCCCTCGACCCTGCGAGCCTGCCGCCCTCGATCGTCGTGAGCGGCGAGGTCGTCAACGCGTCCTGGGTGCCGCGCAGCATCGCCACGCTCCAGGTGCGGATGTTCGACATCCGCAAGATGGAGATCGCGCGCCAGGAGGTCGTCGCGTCGCGTCGCTGGATCTGGCCGGGCGAGGGCGCGGTGTTCCGCGCCGACGTGCCGATCGGCGGCGTGCGTCCCGCCGAGGTGATCCTGAAGCTCGGCCAGTTCGAGTGAGCGCCCAGCGCGGGGGCGCTCAGAACCGGCGCAGCAGCCTCTCGATGTAGTCGCGCTCCAGCTGCGGGCGGAAGCGCTCGCCGGCGCGGCGCAGCAGCTCCTCGAGGATCTCGCGCGAGCGCTGGAGCTCGCCCTGCCCGGGGATGTTCACGTCGCTCGAGTTCGTGCCGCCTAGGCCGTTGTTCATCGGCCTGCCGGCGGGATCGCGCGCCTGGTCGCGTGGCTCGGCCTGACCGCCGGGTTCCTCCGCCCCGGGCTGGCCGCCGCCTTCCTGCTGCTGCTGGCGGGCGAGCTGGTCCATCATCTCCTGCATCATCTCGCGCGCGCCCTGGCGCATCTGGTCGAGCGCGTCCATCTGCGGCCGGACCGCGCGCCCTGGCTGGCCCCGGCGCATCGCGTCGAGCGCCTCGCGCATCGCGCGCTCGGCGCGGCCAAGGCCGTTGGGGATGCGGCTTCCGCGCTCGGAGAGCCCGCGCATCATCTCGCCGAGGCGCTCTCGCAGCGCCTCCTGCTCCGCGATGTCGGCATCGGCGTCGCCTTCGCCCTCGCCGGGCTGTCCGCCCTGCTGTCCCTGCTGGCCGCGCTGCCCGGGCTGGCCGCGCTGCCCGGGACGCTGCTGCTGCGAGCGGCGGAAGCCGCGGTCGGTCAGCTCCTGCTGGCGGCGCATCAGCTCCTGCATGCCCTGCATCATCCGCCCCGCGTCGCCCTGGCCCTCGCCCTGGCCTTCGCCCTCTCCCTCGCCCTCGCCCTCCTGGCCCGGCTGCGCCTGCATCGGCTGGCCGGCGCGCAGGTTCTCGAGCATCTCCTGCAGCCGCTGGAGCATGTCGCGCGCCTGGTCGCGCGCGCCGGTGCGCGCCATCTCCCGCGCACGGTCGAGCATGCGCTGCAGGTCCATGCGCTCGATGCGGCGCGCATTGCGGTCCATCGGCCGCTGCGCGCGCGGGTCCTGAGGGTTGCGCATCGCGTTCTCGATCATCGCCTGCAGGTAGCGGTCGATCGCCTGCTGCAGCTCGCGGATCAGCCGCTCGATCTCCTCGTCGCTCTCGCGGTTGGCGATCGCGTCCTGCAGGCGCTGCTGCAGCGCGCGAAGCTCGCGCTCGGCGAGGCTGAGCCTGCCGTCCTCGATGCGCAGGGCCGTGTCCCATAGCAGCGACTGCACCGCATCGACGCTGGCGCGCTCCGCGCCGTCATTCGCCTCGAGCCGCAGAACGGCGAAGCGCAGCGCGAGGAAGACGACGGTGTCGTCCTGGAAGCCCGACGGCAGGCCCGAGATCGCGCCCAGCGCGAAGGCGACGCCGCGGCGCTGCGACGCGGGATCGGAGACCAGGAGCTTGCGCTGCTCGACGATCGCGCGCGCGACGGGGTTCCGGAAGACGCGCTCCGGCAGCACGATCTCGGCAGGCTCCGACAGCCCGTGCTGGCCGGCGGTGTCGGTGGCGCGCAGCCGCACCGCGACGCGCAGCCCGGCCCAGGGATGCGCGGTGAGGTCATGGAAGCCGGTACCGCGGGATTCGCGCGCGCCCGGCTCGTTGAGCGTGAGCGGCAGCTCGATCTCCGCGTCGTCCACGCCGGCCGGCACGTCCGCCCGGCGCAGCGTCGCGATGATTCCCGCGAGGCCGTAGTCGTCCTCGGCCTCGAAGTCGACCTTGAGCGCGGATCGGCGCGTGCTGCCCGGCGGCGCCTGGAAGCGCGCCACGGGCAGCGCGTCGGGCACCACGCGCAGCGTCCAGGCGCCCAGCGGCCTGCCGTCCTGCACCACGCGCAGCGCGCTGCCCGCGTCGATGCGCGCCGAGACGCGGAAGCTGCGCGCGTCGACCGCCTCGAACGCCGTCGTGGCGGCGTCGATCTCGAGCGCGGGCTGGCCGCGCCCGCCGCCGACCTGCGCGAGCAGCGTCGATCCGGCCGGCACGGCCAGCTCGCCCGGCGCATCGGGGCGTGGGACCAGCGGAGCGACGCCCGTATAGGCGGGAGGCGTGATCCAGATGTCGAGCGTGCCCGGCGGCGCGACGGCGACGACCGCGCCGGGCGAGAGCGCGCGCTGGAGCCTCTCCCATGCACCACCGCCGCCGAGCGTGAAGGCGACGACGACGAGCAGCGCCACGAGGCCGCGCAGCGCCAGCGGGTCGCGCGCGGCGACATGCGGCCGCGGCCAGCCCGCGCGCGCCGCCCCGAGCCGTTCGGCCATGCGGCGGCGATGCGCCTGCCACAGCGCCGCCGACAGCGCGTCGCCGGCACCGCCGGCGATGCGGTCGGCGAGCGCGGCGAGCGGGCGATGCACGAAGCCGGAAGCGGTCTCGAGCCGCCGCTGCGCCTCCTCCGCGGAGGGCCAGCGCAGCCCGCGCAGCGCCAGCCAGGTCGCGGCGATGCCCGCCAGCGCGAAGGCGGCGAGCGCGCAGGCATGCAGCCACGGCGCCAGCAGGGGCAGCACGTCGAGGAAGGCGACCACGAGGAACAGGCCGGCGAGCAGAGCCAGGGGCCAGGCGGCGCGCCAGGTCGCCTCCCAGGCCAGCGCGAGCCGCGCCAGCGCCAGCCGGCGCGCGAGGGCGCGCAGCGCGGCATCGGGCGTCTGGGCGTTGCTCTCCGGCGTCCCTGGTCCTGGCATGGGCGCTCCTCGGCGCCGAGGCGGCGCGCTTGGGAAGGACCTAGTCTGCCCGAGCGGCGGGGTGAGGGTCCACAGGCGCCAACCGCGACCTCACGCCTGCCAGGGGGCCAGGCTCTCGCGGGCGATGATCGCCTCGATGTCCTCGCGCGGGCGGACCAGCGCCGTACGCGACCCGCTGACCAGGACCTCGGCGGCGAGCGGCCGCGAGTTGTAGGTCGAGCCCATCGCCGAACCATAGGCGCCGGCGGCGCCGACCACGACGAGGTCGCCAACCGCCAGCGGAGGCATGTCCCTGTCCCTGGCGAGGTAGTCGCCGGTCTCGCAGATCGGCCCCACGACGTCCATGGGCGAGAGGTTGGCGCCCTCGCGCGGCGCGCGCACCGGCATGATGGGCATCCAGGCCTCGTAGAGCGTCGGGCGGATGAGGTCGTTCATCGCCGCGTCGACGATCGCGAAGCGCTTCGCGGTGCCCTCCTTGACCCGGATGACCCGCGCGAGCAGAACGCCCGCCTCCGCGACCAGGCTGCGCCCCGGTTCGAGCACGATGCCCACGTCCAGCCCGGCGACGGCCTCGCGCACGGCCGCCGCGTAGGCGGAGAGGTCGGGCGGCACCTCGTCGCGGTAGACGACGCCTACGCCGCCGCCGAAGTCCAGGCGCCGCAGCCGCGGGCCGGTGGCGTTCAGGCGGCGGGCGAGGTCGCCCAGCCGCGCGAAGGCCGCGCGGAACGGCGCCATCGTGGTCAGCTGCGAGCCGATATGCACGCTCAGCGCCTCGAGGGATATGCCGGGAAGGGCGCGCGCGAGCGCCGCGACGTCGGGCGCCTGCGCCATCTCGATGCCGAACTTGTTCTCGGCCTTGCCGGTGGTGATCTTGGCGTGCGTGCCGGCGTCGACGTCGGGGTTGACGCGCAGCGCCACCGGCGCCCTCGCGTCCATCGCCTCGGCGACGCCGGAGAGCATGCGCAGCTCGGGCTCGGACTCGACGTTGAACTGCATGATGCCGGCGGCGAGCGCCGCGCGCATCTCGTCGGCCGTCTTGCCGACGCCGGCGAAGACGATGCGCGACGCGGGGATCCCCGCGGCCAGCGCGCGCTTCATCTCGCCGAGCGAGACGATGTCGGCCCCCGCGCCCTCGCGCGCGAAGGTCGCGATCACCGCCTGGTTCGAGTTCGCCTTCAGCGCGAAGCAGACGACCGGCGCGAGGTCGGCGAACGCCTCGACATAGGCGCGGTAGCGCGACCGCAGCATCGCGCTCGAGTAGACGTAGGTGGGCGTGCCGTGGCGCGCGGCGATCGCGGCGAGCGGCACGTCCTCGGCGTGGAGCTCGCCGTCGCGGTAGGTGAAGCTCATCCTGTCATCTCGCTGGGTAGACGCGCGGGTAGGCGGGGTCGGCGCCCTCGGGCGGCTCGGGGCGGCCCTTCCGGCCGCAGGCCGCGAGCGCGAGCAGCGGCAGGAGCGCCAGCGCCGAAAGCGCCGCGCGGCGTCCGGCGTCCGGCGCCGGATCCGCCTCCGCGCCGCGCGGGCTTGCCGGCAGGGCGCTCACAGCCACTTGCGCCGCGCCGCGCGCGCCGCGCGCAGCACGCTGGCGGGCGCGGTGCCGCCATGGCTGCGGCGCGAGCGCACGGAATTGTCGACGCCGAGCACCCCGAGCACGTCCTTCGTGATGCGCTTGTCGATGGCGCGCATCGCCGCGAGCGGCAGGTCCGGCAGGTCGCAGCCGCGCTCCTCGGCGAGGCGCACCAGGCGCCCCGTGACGTGGTGCGCCTCGCGGAAGGGCAGGCCCGCCGCGCGCACGAGCCAGTCGGCGAGGTCGGTGGCGGTCGAGAATCCGCCACCCGCCGCCGCGCGCATGCGCGCGGGATTGGCCTTCATGTCGGCGATCATCCCGGCCATCGCGGCGAGGCTGAGCTCGATCGCGTCGGCGGCCTCGAAGATCGCCGGCTTGTCGTCCTGCATGTCCTTTCCATAGGTCAGCGGCAGGCCCTTCAGGATCATGGTCAGGCGCACGAAGGCGCCGAGCGTGGCGCCCGCCTTGCCGCGCACCAGCTCGGCGGCGTCGGGGTTGCGCTTCTGCGGCATGATCGAGCTGCCGGTCGTGAAGGCGTCGGACAGCGACACGAATCCGAAGAGCGGGTTCGTCCAGATCACCAGCTCCTCGGCAAGGCGCGAGAGATGCGTCGAGCAGATCGAGCAGGCGGCGAGGAACTCGAGGCCGAAGTCGCGGCTGGCGACGGAGTCCAGCGAGTTGTCGGTCGGGCCGTCGAAGCCCAGCGCCTTCGCCGTCGCGTGGCGGTCGATGGGAAAGGACGTGCCGGCGAGCGCCGCGGCGCCGAGCGGCGAGCGGTTGCCGCGCCGCGCCGCGTCGGCGAAGCGGCCGCGGTCGCGGCCGAGCATCTCGACATAGGCGAGCATGTGGTGGCCGAAGGTGACGGGCTGCGCGGGCTGCAGGTGCGTGTAGCCCGGCATGATCGTGCCGGCATGCGCCTCGGCCTGCGCGACCAGCGCGCGCTGGAGCTCGCGGATCATCGCATCGGCGCGCGCGCAGGCGGCGCGCAGCCACAGCGCGAGGTCGGTCGCGACCTGGTCGTTGCGCGAGCGCGCGGTGTGCAGGCGGCCGGCGGGCTTGCCGATGAGCTCGGCGAGCCTCGCCTCGACGTTCATGTGGATGTCCTCCAGCGCCGTGCTGAAGGCGAACCGGCCGACCTCGATCTCCGCGGCGACCTTCTTCAGGCCGCGGGTGATCCTGGCCGCGTCGGCCGGGCGGACGATCCCCTGCCGCGCGAGCATCGCGACATGGGCAAGCGAGCCCTGGATGTCCTCGCGCCAAAGCCGGCGGTCGACGTCGATCGAGGCGTTGATCGCGGTCATCACCGCGGCGGGTCCCGCGGCGTAGCGGCCGCCCCAGAGCTGGTTGGCGGGCGCGCTCGCGCGCGCCTTGCGGCGCTTGCTGTCAGGCATGGATGGACGTCCCGGCGAAGCTGTGGATGAAAGCGTTGCGGCGGCCTGTTATAGGCCAGCGCATGCGGGACACGCATCCATGAATCTGGCAGCGCTGCGCCTCGTCGCCGCCCTCGTCGCCCTGGTGCTGGCCGGCGTCGTGCTGGCGCTCGTGCTCTTCGACCGGATGGCGCCGCCACCGCCGCCCGCGCCGGCGCCGCAGGCGCGCAACCTCGGCCAGTGGCAGCCCGTCACCGCGCGCGGCGAGCCGGTCGCGCTCGACTTCGTGGATGGCGAGGGCGCGGCGCGCAGCCTCGCCGAGTGGCGCGGGCGCGTCGTCCTGGTCAATCTCTGGGCCACGTGGTGCGCGCCCTGCGTCGAGGAGATGCCGGCCCTCGACCGCATCGCCGCCCGGCTCGGCGGCCCCGGCTTCGACGTCGTCGCGATCTCCGTCGATCGCCAGGGCGCCGCCGTCGTCGCCCCGTTCCTCGGCAAGCTCGGCCTGTCGCGGCTCGCGCCCTACCTCGATCCGTCGAACGCGGCGGTGCGCGTGCTCGGCGCGCCGGGATTGCCGGTCTCGGTCGTGCTCGACCGCGAGGGTCGCGAGCTGGGCCGCGTGCTGGGCGCCGCCGAATGGGATTCGCCCGCCTTCGAGGCGCTGCTTCGCCGCGCCATAGGCCCGTGAGCATCCCGCCAGGGGCGGGGCCGGGCGCCGCGCCCGACCCGATGTCCTGGATCGCCGCGCTGGTCGCCGCCGACGCGCGCGCCGTCGCGCAGCTGCGCGTGGTGCGCGCGATGTCGCTGCCCGACTGGTGCATCGCCGCGGGCTTCCTGCGCGACCGGGTCTGGGACGCGCTCCACGGGCTGGCGCCGCGGCGCGAGCGCAACGACGTCGACGTGCTCTTCTTCGACCCGGCGGACGCGGGGCGCGACCGCGAGGCGGATGCCGAGGCGCGGCTCGCCCGCGCGTTCCCGGACGCGGCGTGGGAGGTGCGCAACCAGGCGCGCATGCATGTCGCGAAGGGCCTGCCGCCCCATCTCGACACCGCGCACGCGATGACCTTCTGGCTGGAGACGCCCACCGCGATCGGCATCCGCTTCGATGCGGACGACGCGCTCGCGATCGTGGCGCCCTTCGGCGTCGACGACCCGCTCGACCTGGCCTGCCGCCCGACGCCGTGGGGCGCCACCAGGCGCGCCGAGTACGAAGCGCGGATCGCGGCGAAGCGGTGGCGCGCGAACTGGCCGCGGCTCCGGTTCGAGGAACCTCGCCCCCGGACGGGTCTGGCCGCCCCGGCCTGGTGCCGGACGGATCAGCGCGTGGGGACGGGCTTCTCGCCGCTGTAGTCGTAGAAGCCGCGCTTCGCCTTGCGACCGAGCCAGCCGGCCTCGACGTACTTCACCAGCAGCGGGCAGGGGCGGTACTTGGAGTCCGCGAGGCCGTCGTGGAGCACGTGCATGACGGCGAGGCAGGTGTCGAGGCCGATGAAGTCGGCGAGCTCGAGCGGGCCCATCGGGTGATTCGCGCCGAGCTTCATCGCGGTGTCGATCGACTCGACGTTACCGACGCCCTCGTAGAGGGTGTAGACCGCCTCGTTGATCATCGGCAGCAGGATGCGGTTGACGATGAAGGCCGGGAAGTCCTCGGCCACCGCCGCCGACTTGCCGAGCTTCCTGGTCAGGTCGCGGATGGCGACGAAGCATTCCTCGCTTGTCGCGATGCCGCGGATGATCTCCACCAGCTTCATGATCGGCACGGGGTTCATGAAGTGCATGCCGATGAACCGCGCGGGGCGATCGGTCATCGCCGCCAGGCGCGTGATCGAGATCGACGAGGTGTTCGACGCGATGATCGCGTCGGGCTTCAGCACCGGGCAGAGCTTGCGGAAGACCTCGCGCTTGAGCGCCTCGTTCTCCGGCGCCGCCTCGATCACGAGGTCGCAGTCGCCGAACAGGGCGAAGTCGGTGCCGGTCGCGACGCGCGCGAGGGTCTGCGCCTTCTGCTCGGCCGTGATCGTGCCCTTCGCCACCTGGCGGTCGAGGTTGCCGCCGATGGTCCTGAGGCCGCGGTCGATCGCCTCCTGGTTGACGTCGAGCATGCGGACCGCGTGCCCGGAGGCTGCGCAGACATGCGCGATGCCGTTGCCCATCTGGCCGGCGCCGACGATTCCGATCGTGCTGATCATGCCACTGGCTCCTGGTGGATCACTTGCGCGGCGGCAGCGCGGCCGCCAGTTCCGGGACGAGCTTGAAGAGGTCGCCGACGAGGCCGTAGTCGGCGACCTGGAAGATCGGCGCCTCCTCGTCCTTGTTGATGGCGACGATGACCTTCGAGTCCTTCATGCCGGCGAGGTGCTGGATCGCGCCGGAGATGCCGACCGCGAGGTAGAGGTCGGGCGCGACGACCTTGCCGGTCTGGCCGACCTGGTAGTCGTTCGGCACGTAGCCCGCGTCGACGGCCGCGCGCGAGGCGCCGATCGCCGCGCCGAGCTTGTCGGCGAGCGGCTCCAGGTAGGTCTTGAAGTTCTCGCCGTTCGCCATGCCGCGCCCGCCCGAGACGACGATGCGCGCGGAGGTGAGTTCCGGGCGCTCGGACTTCGACAGCTCGGAGCGCAGGAACGACGAGAGGCCCGCGTCGGCGGCGTCGCCGAGCGCCTCGATCGGCGCCGCGCCGCCCTCGGCGGCGGCGGGCGGGAAGGCGGTGCCGCGCACCGTGAGGACGCGGATCGCGTCCTTCGACTGCACGGTCGCCAGCGCGTTGCCGGCGTAGATCGGCCGCACGAAGGTGTCGGCGGAGACGACCTCGATCACCTCCGAGACCTGCTGGACGTCGAGCAGCGCGGCCACGCGCGGCATGATGTTCTTGCCGATGGTGGTCGAGGCGGCGACCACGTGGCCGTAGCCGGCGGCCAGCCGCGCGACCAGCGGCGCGATGTTCTCCGCGAGGGGATGGGCGCAGGAGGGCGCGTCCACCTTCAGCACCTTCGCCACGCCCGCGACGCGCGCGGCGGCGGCGGCGGCGGCGTCGCAGCCATGGCCGGCGACGAGGACATGCACCTCGCCGAGCTGCGCGGCGGCGGTGACGGCGTTGAGCGTCGCGGCCCGGAGCGACGCGTTGTCGTGGTCGGCGAGGACGAGGACGCTCATCTCAGATCACCTTGGCTTCGTTCTTCAGCTTGTCGACGAGTTCGCCGACGTCCTTGACCTTGACGCCCGCGAGGCGCTTCGCCGGCTCGGCCACCTTCAGCGTCACGAGGCGCGGCGCCGCGTCGACACCCAGCGCCTCCGGCGTCAGCGTCTCGATCGGCTTCTTCTTCGCCTTCATGATGTTGGGCAGCGAGGCGTAGCGCGGCTCGTTGAGGCGCAGGTCGGTGGTCACGACGGCCGGCAGCCGCAGCGCCAGCGTCTCGAGGCCGCCATCGACCTCGCGAGTCACCTCGAGTCCGCCCTCGGACGGCGCGACCTTCGAGGCGAAGGTGCCCTGCGACCATCCGAGCAGCGCCGCGAGCATCTGGCCTGTCTGGTTGCTGTCGTCGTCGATCGCCTGCTTGCCGACGATGACCAGCTGCGGCGCCTCGCGCGCGGCGATCGCCTTGAAGAGCTTGGCCACCGCGAGAGGCTGCAGCTCGGCGTCGGTCTGCACGAGGATGCCGCGGTCGGCGCCCATCGCGAGCGCGGTGCGCAGCGTCTCCTGCGCCGCCGCGGGGCCCATGGACACCGCGACGATCTCCGTGGCGATGCCCTTTTCCTTGAGGCGGACCGCTTCCTCGACGCCGATCTCGTCGAACGGGTTCATGGACATCTTGACGTTGGCGGTCTCGACGCCCGTGCCGTCCGCCTTCACGCGGACCTT
>VGDA01000093.1 GCA_016869915.1 Alphaproteobacteria bacterium | reverse complement strand
GGGGCAGCTGCATGGCGGCTACGCCACCGGCGTCGGCCAGGCGCTGCTCGAGGACGCGCGCTACGACGCCAGCGGCCAGATGGTCGCGGCGACGCTGATGGACTACGCGCTGCCGCGCGCAGCTGACCTGCCGATGTTCGCGCACGCGATCGCCTCCAACCCCTCGCCCAACAACATCCTCGGCATCAAGGGCGTGGGAGAGCTGCCGACCAACGGCGCGGCCGCCGCGGTCGCCAACGCCGTCGTCGACGCGCTGGCCGCGGACGGCATCGCGCATGTCGAGCTGCCGATGACGCCGTCGCGCGTCTGGCACGTCATCCAGGATGCCGCCAAGGGGAGGCCACGATGACCGAGCCCTGCGACCTATCCGCCGTCGAGGCGCGCCGCCTGATCGGCGCGCGCAAGCTCTCGCCGGTGGAGCTGCTGCGCAGCTGCCGCGCGCGCGCCGACAAGGTGAACCACGCGGTCAAGGCGCTGACCGACACGTGCTGGCCGCGCGCCGAGAAGGAGGCGCGCGCCGCCGAGCGCGCGATGATGCGCGGCCACGAGATGCCGGCGCTGCATGGCCTGCCGCTGGGCGTGAAGGACCTCGACGACGCCGAGGGCCTGGTCAACAGCCAGGGCTCGCCGATCTTCGCGCGCAACCGCTCGACGCGCGACGACCCGATGGTCGCGCGCTGCCGCTCGGCGGGCGCGATCGTGGTCGGCAAGACCAACGTGCCGGAGTTCGGCGCCGGCGCGAATTCGAACAACCCGGTCTACGGGCCCTCGGGCAATCCCTTCGACCCGAAGCGTATCCCCGGCGGCTCCTCCGGCGGCTCGGCGGTGGCGCTGGCGACGAACATGCTGCCGATCTGCACCGGCTCGGATGGCGGCGGGTCGCTGCGCATCCCCGCGGCGTTCTGCGGCGTCGTCGGCTTCCGGCCCTCGCCCGGCCTGGTGCCGACGGACAAGCGCGCCCAGGGCTGGAACATGATCCCGACGCTCGGGCCGATGGGCCGGACCGTCGCCGATACCTGCCTGCTGCTCTCCGCGCAGGCGGCCTTCGACCCCTCCGACCCGCTGTCGCGCGCGGTCGATGGCGACATGTTCCTGAACCCCGAGGCCATCGACCTCTCGCGCCTGCGCGTCGCCTGGACGGGCGACTGGGGGACCTGCCCGATCGACCGGCGCATCGCGCGCAGCTTCCGCGCGCGCATCCGCAAGCTCCGCTCGTTCTTCCACGCCTGCGACGAGGTCGCGCCCGACATGGGCCACGCGCACGAGGCCTTCGGCGTGCTGCGCGCCACCGGTGTGCTGCAGTCGCAGCGCGCGAACTACGCCAGGCACCGCGCGCTGCTCGGGCCCAACATCGTCGCGAACTACGAGGAGGGGCTGCGCTACTCGGCCGACGACGTCGCCTGGGCGCAGGCGGAGCAGACGCGCATCTACCGCGAGGTGCAGCGCGTGTTCGAGGGCTACGACCTGATCCTCTCGCCCACCGTGGCGGTGCCGCCCTTCGCGTGGAAGCAGCTCTATCTCGGCGAGATCGACGGCAGGAAGCTGCGCACCTACTACGAGTGGTTCTCGCCGACCTACATGATCTCGCTGACCGGCAACCCCAGCCTGTCGCTGCCGATGGGCCTCGAGCCGACCGGCACGCCCTTCGGGATGATGATCACGGGCCCGGCGGCGAACGACCTCTTCACGCTGCGCGCGGCGCACACGATCGAGCGCGCGGTCGCCGACGACCCCCCGAGCTGCGCCGGCCCGTCCCGGACATCGCCAGGCTCGCCCGGGCCCCGCGCATCACCGACCGCTACGACGTCACCACGCCGCCGCTCGACGAGCGCCCCTGGCGCGGCATCCCGGCCTGACGGCTGGGGGCACCGCAGGCAAAACGTCTCCAGAGCAGAATTTCCCCATTGGGAAATTCTGCTCTGGAGAAGGTTCGGGGAGACGATCCCCTCTCCCGCTACGCCTTCGTGCGCGCGGCGTAGTGGACGACGAAGCGCGAGCAGACATCGACCAGGTAGTCGGTCAGCGTCCGGCCCGTCTCCTTCGAGCTGAGGCGCGGGTCGCCGCCGGCGACGCCGTCGTTGTAGATCGCCTCGTATTCGTGCGGCAGCCCGACCTCGGCGCCGTCGAAGCTGCCGGTGCCCAGCGCGGTGAACGGGATGTCGAGCTCGGCGCAGCGCTTGAGCGGCTTGCCGTCGGGCACGAGGTCGTGGCGCACGAGCTCGGGGAAGAGATGCATCGCCGTGCTGGTGACGGGGTCGGCGCCGTGGCCGGCCACCGCCTTCGCCTTCTCCGCGCCGAGCAGGCGCGGCATCGCGGCATAGGCGATGCGCCAGAGATAGAGGCTCGGCATGACATGGCCGGTGCGCCGATAGGCCTCGCGCGCCACCTCGGCGATCGGGCCCACGTTGCCGCCATGCCCGTTGACGAAGACGATGCGCGTCAGGCCGTTGCGGTGCAGCGAGTCGACCATGTCGCCGATCACCGCGGTCAGCGTCGCCGGCGTGATCGCGATCCCGCCGGGCATCGGGCCGAAATAGTCGGCACCACCGAAGGCGAGCACGGGCGCGCAGACCGTGCGGGTGCCCTTCGCGCAGGCGGCGAGCGCGATCAGCTCCGCGAGCTTCTCGGCCAGCAGGTAGTCGCCCATCGGCGCGTGCGGCCCCTGGTCCTCGTGGCTGCCCATGGGCAGCAGCACGACCGGGTTGGCTGCGTAGAGCGCGCGCCCCTCGCCGCCGCTGATCGTGCCCATGTGGACCTTCGGTTCGGTAATGCCTGCCATGATCCTTCCCCCGTATGCGTGACGTGGCGACGCCGCTTCTATCACCCCGGCAGCGACTCCATGAAGCGCCGCAGGACATGCGCCCATTTCGCGGCGTCGGCGCCGCCGCTCGAATGCCCCTTGTCGGTGTCGATCTCGAAGGACTCCGCCGGCACGCCGGCCGCCGCGAGGCGCGGCATCACGCGCGCGAAGAGCGAGGGCGGGAAGATCCTGTCGGTGCGCGAGAGCACGTAGAGGACGCGCGCGCGGACGCGGCCGAGGAGCGGCTCGACGTCGAAGCGGATGTTCGCGCGGCGCAGGACGACCAGCGCGTTGGCGTCGAAGCCGCGCGCCCAGTCGAGGGCGCGGCGCCGGATCTCGGCGTCGCGGGCGGCAGGATCGGGATGCGAGGCAGCGAGCTGCTCCTCGATGCCGTAGAGGCGAAGCGTGTCGACGCGCAGCCGCACCAGCGTCTCCAGCACGCCGCCCGTCGCGTAGTAGTCGCCGCCGTTCCAGCCGGGGTCCTGCGCGAGGAAGGCGACGAGCTGGTAGAGGCTGTCGCGCCCGCCGGGCGAGCGCGGCGAGGAGATCGCCGGCACGATGCCGGCGACGAAGTCCGGATGGGACACCGCCCACTGGAACGCCTGGAAGCCGCCATAGGACGGGCCGGCGACTGCCGCGAGCCGCGCGATGCCAAGCGAGTCGAGCAGCGCGCGCTGCGCGGCGACGATGTCCGCCAGCGAGATGTCGGGAAAGCGCGGGCCGAAGGGCCTGCCCGTGCGCGGGTCGATGCTCGCGGGGCCGGTGGAGCCGTGCGAGGAGCCGAGCATGTTCGACGACACGACGAAGAACCGGTCGGTGTCGATCGCCTTGCCCGACCCGACCAGCCCGCCCCAGTAGCCCTCGGCGGCGCCGTCGCCGGCCTCCACCATGTGGTGCGAACTCGTGTAGCCATGGGCGAGCAGCACGGCGTTGCGGCCATCGGGCGCGAGGCGCCCATGCGTCACGTAGGCCAGGCGAAGCTCCGGCAGGACGTCGCCGTTTTCCAGCCGGAAGTCGCGCGTCGCGAAGAAGAGGTCCCGCATGCGTGCCGCCCCTCCCCGGGCGCGTCGGAAGGACCCCTGCGGCGGAATGCCCGGCCTCCCGGCGGCGTCGATGATGCATCCTGCCGCGCGACGAGGCGACGGGGAGTTGCGCCATGGCGGGCCTGGAACGGCGGGAATGGGTGCGCGTCTGGGATCCGCTCGTGCGCGTCGCGCATGGCGTGCTCGTCCTCGGCTTCGCCATCGCCTGGCTGACCGAGGGCAAGCCCGCCTGGCTGCATGAATGGGCAGGCTACGCGGTGGCCGCGACGGTGGCGCTGCGCGTCGCCTGGGGCATCGCCGGGCCGCGCGAGGCGCGCTTCGCCTCCTTCGTCGTCAGGCCCTCGGCGGCGCTTACCTATCTGCGCCAGCTGCTAGCGCTGCGCGCGCCGCGCCATCTCGGCCACAGCCCGGCGGGCGGCATCATGGTGGTGGCGCTGCTGGCGAGCCTCGCCGCCACGACCGCGACCGGCATCGCCTACCTGGGCGCGAGCCGCGACCGCGGGCCGCTCGCGCCACTGCTCGGCGCCGAGGCCGCGCGGCTCCAGGCCGAGGCCGCCGCGCGCGACGAGACGCGCATCCGCCGTCCCGCGCGCTGGCTGAAGCAGGTCCACGACGCGGCGGCGGAGATCACGCTGCTGCTCGTGATCGCGCATGTCGGCGGGGTCGCGCTCGCCAGCTTCGCGCATCGCGAGAACCTGCCGCGCGCGATGGTCACCGGGTACAAGCAGGCGCCCGACGCGTGAGCTGCCGCGCGGCGGCCATGGGGCTGGCGCGCGCCGAGGGCATCGTGGATGCTCGCGCCATTCGGGTCATGCGCACGCGGGGGAGCGGGACGATGGCGCCAGCGGATCAGGCCGGGGACGGGCTCTTCGCGCAGGGGTTCAAGGAGACGCCCTACTGGTGGGAGGCCGCCGCGCCACCGCCGGAGACCGCGCCCGGGCTTCCCGACCGCGTCGACGTCGCGATCGTCGGCGGCGGCTATTGCGGCCTCAACGCCGCGCTCGAGCTCGCGCGGCGCGGCGCATCGGTCGCGGTGCTGGAGGCCGAGCGCATCGGCTTCGGCGCCAGCTCGCGCAATGGCGGCATGGTGTCGGGCGGCATCAAGCTCGCCTCGATGGGGCTGGACGCGCATCTCGGCACGGAGCGCGCCGGCAGGCTCGTGGCAGAGGCGATGGGCTCGCTGCCCTTCCTCGAGGACCTGATCGCGCGCGAGGGCATCGCCGCCGACTACGCGCGCAGCGGCCGCTTCCTCGGCGCCTGGAGCGCGGCGCATTTCCGGACGATGGAAGGCCAGGTCGAGCTCTATCGCCGCCTCACCGGCATGCGCGCGGAGGCGCTGCCGCCGGCGCGCCAGCGCGAGGAGATCGGCTCCGACTACTATCGCGGCGGGCTGGTGGCGGAGGCCTTCGGCTCGCTGCATCCCGCCAAGTACCACCAGGGCCTCGCCGAGGCGACGCGCAAGGCCGGCGCGCGGCTCGTCGACGGCACGCGCGTCACCGGCGTCGCGCGCGACGCCGGCGGCTTCCGCGTCGGTACCGCGCGCGGCGACTTCGCGGCGAAGGACGTCGTGGTCGCCACCAACGGCTACACCGGCGCGCTCACGCCCTGGATGCGGCGGCGCGTCATCCCCGTCGGCAGCTACATGGTCGCCACCGAGCCGCTCGCGCCGGGCGTCGCGCGCGAGATCCTGCCCACGGGGCGCATGATCTCCGACAGCAAGCGCGTGATGGCCTATTACCGGCTGTCGCCCGACGGCACGCGCGTGCTGTTCGGCGGCCGCGCGAGCTTCCGCCCGGTCACGGCGGGCGTCGCCGCGCCGGTGCTGCACGCGCGCATGCTCGAGATCTGGCCGCGCCTCGCCGGCACGCGCATCACCCATGCCTGGACGGGCAACGTCGCCTTCACCTTCGACTTCCTGCCGCACATGGGCATGCACGAGGGCGTGCACTACGCGCTGGGCTGCCAGGGCAGCGGCGTCGCGATGATGAGCTACCTGGGCAACCAGCTCGCCCTCAAGATCGCGGGCGGCGCCAACCGCGCCAGCGCCTTCGACGGCCTGCCCTTCCCCACGCGGCCGCTCTATGCAGGCAATCCCTGGTTCCTGCCGGCCGTGGGCCTCGCCTACCGCGTCCGCGACTGGCTCGACCGGCGCGTGGCGTGAAGCGCGGGCGTGTGGCGAGATAGTCGTTGACGCGGAGGCGGCGCATGCCCATGTTCCCCGCCATCAACTTCGTCCTGGCCTGACTTCGCCGGACTTGCGCCCCTGACGGGGACGCCTGCCCTCCAAAAGTCACCTACCAAGATTCGGTTGCCGCCGCGGTGCTGCACATGCGCCCGGCGCCGCGCGCAATGTCGCGGGCGGCACAATGCAAAGGAGGCCTCCATGGCCACTGGTAAAGTGAAGTGGTTCGACGCTCGCAAGGGCTTTGGTTTCATCCAGCCGGACGGCGGCGGCAAGGACGTGTTCGTGCACATCTCCGCCGTCGAGCGTTCGGGCATGGACGGCCTGGCCGAGGGCCAGAAGCTGAGCTTCGAGGTCGCGGAGCAGCGCGGCAAGCCGGCCGCCGTCAACCTCAAGAACGCCTGAGGTCCTTCCCTCGCGGGAAGGCAGGGGCGGGCGCGGGAAACCGCGCCCGCCCTTTTCGTTTGCAGGACGCGCCGTCAGGTCGCGGCGGCGCGCATCTCGATGCACTTGCGCGCGGCGGGGCGCGCGAAGCAGCGATCGAGCCAGGCGTGCAGGTTCTTCCAGCCCGAGAAATCGGCCTTGTTCGACCATGTGCCGAGCAGGACCGAGGCGACGTTGACATCGGCGATCGAGAAGGCGTCGCCGATCATCCAGGTCCGGCCGGCGAGATGGCCGTCGAGCACGCCGAGCGGCTTGAACATCTTCTCCCAGGCCGCCTTGATCGCCGCGGGGTCGCGCTTCTCGGGCGGGGTATAGACGGTCTGCATCACGTATCCGCCATTGGCGGGCTCGAGCTCGGTCGCCGCCCAGAGCGTCCACTGGAAGAGCTGGCCCTCGCCCTTCGCCCCGGCCGGGCGGAGGCCCGGCGCATGGTTGCGGGCGATGTAGAGGTTGATCGCCAGCGACTCGAACAGCGCGACGTCGCCATCGACCATCGCCGGGACCGCGCCATTGGGGTTTATCTTCAGGAATTCCGGGGTCTTCGTCCCGCCATCCGTCCATTGCGTGCGCACGAGTTCGTAGGGCACGCCGCCCTCCTCGCACGCCCAGACGTTGCGGATCGCGCGCGAGCGGGCGATGCCGTAGATCTTCACTGCCATGATGCTCCTCCACGTGGGGCCGGGAGAGTGCGTCCGCGCGGCGCCGGCGCGCAAGCCTCGGGGCGGGCCGCCGCTTGACCAAGTTTCCGGGGTGGAAACGCCCGGGCGTTGCACTAAACTGGCGCTAGCGCCAATACGGCTAAAATCCGCAACATACGACCGGAGGTCACCATGATGCCGAGCCTGCGCCGCGCCCTAGTCGCCGGTGCCGCCCTTGCCGCGCTCGCCTGCGCGGCGCCTGCCGACGCGCGGTCCTTCCGCTGGGCGAATGACGGCGACGTAAACTCGATGGATCCCTACGCGCGCAACGAGACGTTCCTGCTGACCTTCACGCAGAACATCTACGACCCGCTGATCCGTCGCGATTCCAAGCTGCGTCTCGAGCCCGCGCTCGCGACCGAGTGGTCGCAGCCCTCGCCGACGGTCTGGCGCTTCAAGCTGCGCGCGAACGTCAAGTTCCACGACGGCTCGCCCTTCACGGCGGACGACGTCGTGTTCTCCTTCACGCGCGCCACCGGCGGCGGCTCCAACATCAAGGGCTATTTCGGCTCGGTGAAGGAAGCGCGCAAGATCGACGACCTCACCGTCGAATTCGAGACCAACGGCCCGAATCCGATCTTCCCCGAGGAGATCACCGGCTGGGGCATGATGTCCAAGACGTGGGCGGAAAAGAACGGCGCCACGGTCGCGGCCGACCTCACCAAGCGCGAGGAGAACTTCGCCACCCGCAACGCCAACGGCACCGGGCCCTTCGTGCTGAAGAGCCGCGAGCCGGACGTGAAGACGGTCCTCGTCCCGAATCCGAACTGGTGGGACAAGGCGCAGCACAACCTCACCGAGGTCACGTTCTTCCGCATCGGCAACGACGCCACGCGCGTCGCCGCGCTGCTCTCCGGCGAGGTCGACTTCGTCTACACCGTCCCGCCGCAGGACATGCCGCGCATCGCCGGCACGCAGGGCCTCAAGCTGGTCCAGGGACCCGAGCTGCGCACGATCTATCTCGGCTTCGACCAGGACCGCGCCGAACTCCAGGAATCCTCGGTCAAGGGCAAGAACCCGTTCAAGGACCGCCGCGTGCGCCAGGCCTTCTACCAGGCGATCGACATGGAGGCGATCCGCAGCCGCGTCATGCGCGGCCAGGCGAACGTCTCCGCGCTGATGATGGGCCCGGGCGTCAATGGCTGGTCCGAGGCGCAGAACAGGCGCACGCCCTTCGACGTCGAGGCGTCGAAGAGGCTGCTCGCCGAGGCCGGCTACCCGAACGGCTTCGAGGTCGGCATGGACTGCCCGAACGACCGCTACGTCAACGACGAGCAGATCTGCCAGGCGGTCACGGCGATGCTGGCCCGCGCCGGCATCAAGGTGAACCTCAACGCCCAGACCCGCGCGAAGTTCTTCGAGAAGGTCAACGTGCCGCGCTTCGAGACGTCGTTCTACCTGCTGGGCTGGACGCCGGCGACCTACGACGCGCACAACGTGTTCTTCAACCTCGTCCATTGCCGCGACCTGCCGCGCTCGCGCGGCATGTTCAACAACGGCGGGTACTGCAACCCGGAGATCGACAAGCTCACCGACGCGATGGCGAGCGAGGTCGACCCGAAGAAGCGCACGGCGATCATCGAGCAAGCCAACCAGCTGCTGAAGGACGATTTCGGGTACGTCCCGCTCCACCAGCAGACGGTGGTCTGGGCGATGAAGCAGAACGTCGAGGTCGCGCAATACGCGGACAACTACTTCCCGCTGCGCCACGTCAACCTGAAGTGACGCGCCTGCGGCCGCGCGGCGGCGCAGGAATGGACGGCGCCGGGGGAGACCCCGGCGCCGTCTCGCTTTCCGGGGCTGGCGGCTGCATGCGCGATGCTCCACCATGCGCGCCACGGGTCGCAGGGCGTGCCGGCGACCGCGACGACGCACCAAGGGGACCCCCATGCAGATCTCGATGTCGGCTACAGCGCTCGGCACGAGCCGCCACGTGCTGGCCAGCCTCGACCACATCCTCGCCCTGGGCGCGGCCCATGCGGCCGCGCGCAAGATCGATCCGCTGGTGCTGACCGGCGACCGGCTGGCGCCCGACATGTTCCCGCTGCGGCGCCAGGTCCAGATCGCCTGCGACGCCGTGAAGAACGGGCTGGCGCGGATCGCGGGGGTGGAGGCGCCGAAATTCGCGGACGACGAGACCAGCTTCGACGAGCTGCGCGCGCGCATCCGCAAGACGCTGGCCTTCGTCGACACCATCCCCGCCGGGCGCCTCGATGGCACCGAGGACCGGGAAATCGTGTTCCCGGTCGGCCGCGACGCCACGCGCAGCATGCCGGGCCTCGACTACCTGACGCGTTGGATGCTGCCCAACCTCTTCTTCCACGTGACGACCGCCTACAACATCCTGCGGCACGACGGCGTCGAGGTCGGCAAGGCCGACTACCTGCTCGGCGCGGCGGCCCGCGCAGGCTGACCCGCGCCGGCGCCGCCGGGGGAGACCCGTCGCCGTCTCGCCTCGGGGGGCTGGCGGGCCCGGCGCCGCCGAGGGAATATGCCGCTCGACGGGTCCGAGGGGACCCCAGGGGAGGAAAACATGAAACGTCGTCACTTCATCGGCGCGGCCGCGGCCACCGGCATCGCCATCCACGGGCGCGCCGGGGCGCAGTCCACGACCAACCTGCGCATCGCGCACGTGCTGTCGCCGACCGAGCCGGCCCACGAGGCCTGCCTGCGCTTCGCCGAGCGCGTCAACGCGCGCAGCCAGGGCCGCGTAAAGATGGAGGTCTTCCCGCAGGGCCAGCTCGGCGGCAACAAGGAGATGCACGAGCTGATGAAGCAGGGCGCCAACGTGGTGATCATGACCGACCCCAGCGGCATCGGCGACTTCGTGCCGGATTTCGGCGTCCTCAACGGGCCCTACCTGCTCAAGGAGCCCGGCGAGTTCCGCA
>VGDA01000092.1 GCA_016869915.1 Alphaproteobacteria bacterium | reverse complement strand
ATGTCCTTCTCCTTGCCCGTTGCCTTCGCATGCCGACTTCAGTCGATCCAGCGCACGCCCGGCCGGGCTAGCGCATCGTCGAGCCAGGGCGGGGATTTCATGCCGGCGCGCACCGCCGCGTCCATCTCCGCCTCCTTGCGGCGCACGGCCTCGAGCTCGGCCGCCGCCTCGGCGAGCCTGGCGCGCGGGACGACGACGACGCCGTCGGGGTCGCCGACCACGAGGTCGCCGGCCTCTACCACGCAGCCCCCGATCGACACTGGGACGCCGACCCCGCCGGGACCGTGCTTGAAGGGCGAATTGGGGGAGACCCCGCGGGCATGCACCGGGATGCCCGCCTCGCGGATCCCCGCGACGTCGCGGACCAGCCCGTCCGTGACCACGGCCACGATGCCGCAGTTCCGCATCATCCCGACCACGAGGTCGCCGATCACCGAGAACCCCTCCGCCGCGCCGGTCGCGATCACCATCACGTCGCCGGGTCGCGCAATCCTCAGGGCCGCATAGGGCGCCAGGTTGTCGCGCGGGGTCGTCCAGACGGTGAGGGCCGGGCCGGCGAAGGCGCCGCCGTCCCAGACCGGGCGGATCGACTGCCCCAGGGCGCCGGACCGGCCAAGCGCATCGACCGCGAATCCCGTGGGAACGCCCTTCCAGGCGGCTATCGCCGCCGGCGGCGGGCGGGGCCAGTCGCGCCGCAGGGTCAGGGTAGGCGGCTCGGCCATCTCGGTCCTCCGGGCTGTGTCGCGGCTTGTGTCCGCGCCGCGCGATGCACGCTACATCCTGTGGCAGCGGCGCATGAAGCGTGGTTCTCGCCCGCCCGCCCGCCGGCGCTTGCGGGGAGCGGGGAAAAAACAGCCCGCCATGCTTGACGCTCCGTCGGGCGAGCGCGTATAAGCCCGGCCGCTGAGTGGACTCGGTCGTCGGGCATTCCGAAACACGGGGCTGCGCAGCGAAAGATCCAGTGAGCCGTCCTCGAACGGCCTCGTCGCCGAGCAAGCTTGGCGATCACAAGCCTGCGGAAGGGCCGATCATGGCCCCCTGCGGGCATTTCGTTTCGCCCGCGTGCCGGATGGGCCGGCGCGCGGAAATGGTCCTGCCGAGGGGCGGGCCGATGAGGGAAGTTGGATGCCGACGATCAACCAGCTGATCGCCAAGGGACGTCACCCGAAGTCCTCGCGCAACAAGGTGCCCGCCCTCCAGGGCAGCCCGCAGAAGCGTGGCGTGTGCACCCGCGTCTACACCACCACGCCGAAGAAGCCGAACTCGGCGCTGCGCAAGGTCGCGAAGGTGCGCCTGACGAACGGCTTCGAGGTCATCGGCTACATCCCCGGCGAAGGCCACAACCTGCAGGAACACTCCGTCGTCATGATCCGCGGCGGCCGAGTCAAGGACCTGCCGGGCGTGCGCTACCACATCCTCCGCGGCGTGCTCGACACGCAGGGCGTCAAGGACCGCAAGCAGCGCCGCTCGAAGTACGGCGCGAAGCGTCCGAAGTGAGCGCGTAAGGAGAGATCGAGATGTCCCGTCGCCGCCGCGCAGAACGCCGCGAAGTCCTTCCCGACGCCAAGTTCGGGGACACCGTCCTCACGCGCTTCATGAACGCGCTGATGTACGACGGCAAGAAGTCCGCAGCAGAGGGAATCGTCTATGGCGCGCTCGAGGTGATCGAGCGCCGCGCGAAGGCGGATCCCGTCAAGCTCTTCCACGAGGCGCTGGACAACGTGAAGCCGGCCGTCGAGGTGCGCTCGCGCCGCGTCGGCGGCGCCACCTACCAGGTACCCGTCGAGGTCCGCCCGGAGCGCGGCCAGGCGCTCGCGATCCGCTGGGTCATCACGGCCGCTCGCGGCCGCGGCGAGAACACCATGATGGACCGCCTTTCGGCCGAGCTGCTCGACGCGGCGAACAACCGCGGCGGCGCGGTGAAGAAGCGCGAGGACACGCATCGCATGGCCGAGGCGAACCG
This sequence comes from Alphaproteobacteria bacterium, assembly GCA_016869915.1. Classification (GTDB taxonomy): domain Bacteria; phylum Pseudomonadota; class Alphaproteobacteria; order CACIAM-22H2; family CACIAM-22H2; genus CAIOSQ01. The sequence goes on along the minus strand of VGDA01000092.1, from coordinate 8,136 downwards.
CGCCTTCGCGCACTACCGCTGGTAAAGAAGACAGAAGGCACGCAGCCATGGCTCGCACCACTCCGCTCGATCGGTACCGCAACATCGGCATCATGGCCCACATCGATGCCGGCAAGACGACCACGACCGAGCGAATCCTGTTCTACACCGGCAAGGCCTACAAGATCGGCGAGGTGCACGAGGGCACCGCGACGATGGACTGGATGGAGCAGGAGCAGGAGCGCGGCATCACCATCACCTCGGCCGCGACGACCGCCTTCTGGCACGACCATCGCGTGAACATCATCGACACGCCCGGGCACGTGGACTTCACGATCGAGGTCGAGCGTTCGCTGCGCGTGCTGGACGGCGCGGTGGCGGTGTTCGACGGCGGCAACGGCGTCGAGCCCCAATCCGAGACCGTCTGGCGCCAGGCCGACAAGTACGACGTGCCGCGCATCTGCTTCGTCAACAAGATGGACAAGATCGGCGCCGACTTCTTCATGTCGGTCGACTCGATCCGCGAGAAGCTCGGCGCGATCCCGCTGCCGCTCCAACTCCCCATCGGGGCCGAGAGCCAGTTCGTCGGCATCGTCGACCTCGTCACCATGCAGTCGGTGACGTGGAAGGAGGAGAAGCTCGGCGCGGAGTTCGTCGTCGGCGAGATCCCCGAGAACCTCAAGGCCCAGGCCGCGGAATACCGCGCGAAGCTCATCGAGACCGCGGTCGAGATGGACGACACCGCGCTTGAGGCCTATCTCGGCGGCGAGGAGCCCTCCGAGGAGATGCTCCGCAAGTGCATCCGCAAGGGCACGATCGACCGCAAGTTCTACCCGGTGGTCTGCGGCTCGGCCTTCAAGAACAAGGGCGTGCAGCCCCTGCTCGACGCCGTCGTCGCTTACCTGCCGTCGCCGATCGACGTCGCGGCCGTCAAGGGCACCTCGCTGGACGGCAAGTCCGAGGTCGAGCGCCGCTGCTCCGACGACGAGCCCTTCTCGGGCCTGGCGTTCAAGATCATGGTCGACCCGTTCGTCGGCACGCTGACGTTCTTCCGCGTCTACTCGGGCGTCATCGAGTCGGGCACCGGCGTCATCAACTCCGGCCGCGACAAGCGCGAGCGCATCGGCCGCATGCTGCTCATGCATGCGAACCATCGCGAGGAGATCAAGGAGGCCCGCGCCGGCGACATCGTTGCCCTGGTGGGCCTCAAGGACACGATCACCGGCGACACGCTCTGCGACGCCGCCAAGCCGGTCGTCCTCGAGCGCATGGAGTTCCCGGACCCCGTCATCGAGGTCGCCATCGAGCCGAAGACCAAGGCCGACCAGGAGAAGATGTCGGCCGCGCTCGTCAAGCTGGCGCAGGAAGATCCGAGCTTCCGCGTCTCTACGGACCAGGAGTCGGGCCAGACCATCCTCAAGGGGATGGGGGAGCTCCATCTCGACATCAAGGTCGACATCCTCAAGCGCACCTACAAGGTCGAGGCCAACGTGGGCGCGCCGCAGGTGGCGTATCGCGAGACCATCTCGAAGGTCGCCGAGATCGACTACACCCACAAGAAGCAGTCCGGCGGTTCGGGCCAGTACGCGCGCATCAAGCTTCGCTTCGAGCCCCTGCCGCCGGGCGGCGGCTACGAGTTCGAGAACGAGGTCGTCGGCGGCGCGGTGCCCAAGGAGTACGTGCCGGGCGTCGAGAAGGGGCTCGAGGGCTCCCGCAACAACGGCGTGCTCGCGGGCTTCCCCTGCATCGACTTCAAGGTCGCGCTGATCGACGGCGCATACCACGACGTCGACTCCTCGGCGCTCGCCTTCGAGATCGCGGCCCGTGCCGCGTTCAAGGAGGGCATCGCCAAGTCCGGGCCGAAGCTGCTCGAGCCGGTGATGAAGGTCGAGGTCGTGACGCCCGAGGACTTCATGGGCGACGTGATCGGCGACCTGAACTCCCGCCGCGGCCAGGTGCAGAACATGGACATGCGCGGCAACGCACGCGTCGTCACCGCCATGGTGCCGCTCGCCAACATGTTCGGCTACGTCAACACGCTCCGCGGCATGAGCCAGGGCCGCGCTGCCTACTCGATGCACTTCGACCATTACGAGCAGGTCCCGCAGAACGTCGCGGACGAAGTCCGCGCGAAGATGGCCTGACCGGATAAATCTGCCCAGGAAGGAATGGGGAAAGAGCCATGAGCAAGACGAAATTCGAGCGGAACAAGCCGCACTGCAACATCGGGACGATCGGCCACGTGGACCACGGGAAGACGTCGCTGACGGCAGCGATCACGAAGGTGCTCGCGGAGGCTGGCGGCGCGACGTTCATGGCGTACGACCAGATCGACAAGGCTCCCGAGGAGAAGGCGCGCGGGATCACGATCAACACGGCGCACGTGGAGTACGAGACGAAGAACCGGCACTACGCGCACGTGGATTGCCCTGGCCACGCGGACTACGTGAAGAACATGATCACGGGCGCGGCTCAGATGGACGGCGCGATCCTCGTGGTGAGCGCGGCGGACGGCCCGATGCCGCAGACGCGCGAGCACATCCTTCTTGCTCGCCAGGTTGGCGTTCCTGCGCTGGTTGTGTTCCTGAACAAGTGCGACATGGTGGAGGACGCGGAGCTTCTCGACCTTGTCGAGCTCGAGGTGCGGGAGCTTCTGTCGAAGTACGAGTTCGACGGAGACAAGATCCCTGTGATCCGCGGTTCCGCGCTGTGCGCGCTGGAGGGCCGCGAGCCTTCGCTTGGCCGGGACGCGATCCTGAAGCTGATGGAGGCGGTCGACGCGACGATCCCGCAGCCGACGCGCCCGAAGGACAAGCCTTTCCTGATGCCGATCGAGGACGTCTTCACGATCTCGGGCCGCGGGACCGTGGTGACGGGGCGCGTGGAGCGCGGGATCGTGAAGGTGAACGACGAGATCGAGATCGTCGGCCTGAAGGCGACGACGAAGACGGTGGTGACTGGCGTCGAGATGTTCCGCAAGCTGCTGGACAGCGGCGAGGCCGGGGACAACATCGGCGCGCTCCTGCGCGGCACGAAGCGCGAGGAGGTCGAGCGCGGCCAGGTCCTGGCCGCGCCTGGCTCGATCACGCCGCACACGAAGTTCAAGGCCGAGGCGTACATCCTGACGAAGGAGGAGGGTGGTCGCCACACGCCGTTCTTCTCGAACTATCGTCCCCAGTTCTACTTCCGGACGACGGACGTGACAGGGCAGGTCGTCCTTCCCGAGGGCACGGAGATGGTGATGCCGGGGGACAACATCGCGATGGAGGTGCACCTGATCGCGCCGATCGCGATGGACGAGGGCCTGCGCTTCGCGATCCGCGAGGGCGGCCGCACCGTCGGCGCCGGCGTCGTCGCGAAGATCATCGAGTGAATTCCTGCCGGGCGGGCCGCGGGCAAGGGGCCCGCGGCGGCGCCCGGGAGGATAGACGTGCGCGAAGGAGCATAGCTCAATTGGTAGAGCACCGGTCTCCAAAACCGGGGGTTGGGGGTTCGAGCCCCTCTGCTCCTGCCATCCAAGGCCTTGGCGCGCCGAGCGCCGCGGCGGCTGGCGACTACGGCGACAAACGGCTTCTGCGACGGGATAGGCGATGAGCACCAACCAGACGAACGGAGTGGCGGGCGGCCCGCCGCCGGCACCCCCGCGGGTGTCGGTGGGCGAGTTCTTCCGCCAGGTGCGGCAGGAGGCCAACAAGGTCTCCTGGCCTTCACGCAAGGAGACCCTGGTCACCACCGGCATGGTCTTCGCGATGTCGATCCTCGCCGCGGTGTTCTTCTTCCTTGTCGACTGGGTCGTGAGCCATGCCGTCAAACTCGTTCTTGGGGCCGGAGGCTGAGATGGCGGCGCGCTGGTACGTGGTCCACGTGTTCTCGGGCTTCGAGAAGAAGGTCGCCCAGGCCATCAAGGAACGGGCGCAGCAGCACGGCATGGCGTCGATGATCGAGGACGTGATGGTCCCGACCGATTCCGTTGTCGAGATGCGCAAGAACAAGAAGGTCAACGCGGAGCGCAAGTTCTTCCCGGGCTACGTGCTCGTGAAGATGGACATGACCAACGACAGCTGGCACCTCGTGCGAAACACGCAGAAGGTTACCGGCTTCCTGGGCGCGAAGGACAAGCCGCAGCCGATCTCCGAGCGCGAGGCCGAGCGCCTGATCAACCAGGTCAAGGAAGGCATCGAGAAGCCGAAGCCCGCGATCCTCTTCGAGGTGGGCGAGCAGGTGCGCGTCTCCGACGGTCCCTTCACGTCGTTCAACGGCGTCGTCGAGGAGATCGACGAGGAGAAGTCGCGCCTCAAGGTCTCGGTCTCGATCTTCGGCCGCCCGACCCCGGTCGAGCTCGAATACACGCAGGTGGAGAAGGTCTGAGCAGGACATGGATTCCGTCCCGGCCGCCCGGCGTGGCGGGAGGGCAGGGGCGGCGCGAAACCAGCACAGGCGAATGACCGGTCCAGGGGCTCCACGCACCAGACGCCCGCCGGCAGCCGAAAGGAAGACGTGACATGGCGAAGAAGATCGTAGGCTACATCAAGCTGCAGGTCCCGGCGGCCCAGGCGAATCCCTCGCCCCCCATCGGACCGGCGCTCGGCCAGCGCGGCCTGAACATCATGGAGTTCTGCAAGCAGTTCAACGCGCAGACCCAGAAGATGGACGCCGGCACGCCGATCCCCGTGGTGATCACGGCGTTCTCGGACCGCACCTTCACCTTCGTGATGCGCACGCCTCCGGCGAGCTACTTCCTCAAGAAGGCAGCGAAGATCGAGTCCGCGTCCAAGACGCCGGGCCGCGACAGCGCCGGCAAGGTGACCACCTCGCAGATCCGCGAGATAGCGGAGAAGAAGATGGTGGACCTCAACGCTCACGACATCGAGGCGGCGATGAAGATGATCGCCGGCTCCGCCCGCTCCATGGGCATCCAGGTTGTGGAGGGCTGACCATGGCTTATCACGGCAAGCGCGTCCGCAAGGCCTACGAGGGCATCGATCGCCTCAGGTCCTATGGCGTCAACGACGCGGTGAAGATGGTGAAGTCGCGCGCGACGGCGAAGTTCGACGAGACGATCGAGCTCTCGATCTCGCTCGGCGTCGATACGCGCCACGCGGACCAGAACGTGCGCGGCGTCGTCTCGCTGCCCTCGGGCACCGGCAAGAAGGTGCGCGTCGCGGTGTTCGCCAAGGGCCCGCGCGCGCAGGACGCGCAGGCGGCCGGCGCCGACCTAGTCGGCGCCGAGGACCTCGCCGAGAAGGTGCTCGCGGGCCAGATCGACTTCGATCGCGTGATCGCGGCGCCGGACATGATGGCCGTCGTCGGAAAGCTCGGAAAGGTGCTGGGCCCGCGCGGCCTGATGCCAAACCCGAAGCTCGGCACGGTGACCCCGAATGTCGGGCAGGCCGTGCGCGACGTGAAGGGCGGCCAGGTCGAGTTCCGCGCCGACAAGTCCGGCATGGTGAATGTCGGCCTCGGCAAGGCGAGCTTCACCGAGGACCAGATCGCCGCGAACCTGAAGGCGCTGTTCGATGCCATCGGCCGCGCGCGGCCGTCGGGGGTGAAGGGGACCTACATCAAGAAGGCGACGCTCAGCTCCACCATGGGGCCTGGCGTCAAGCTCGACCTCGCCGGCCTCGGCGGAGCCGCGGCGGGAGGTTGACGTCGAATGCCCCTGGCCGGCGGCGCGACGCCGCCGGCGCGGGGGAAGCAAGGTCCGCCCATCCGCCCTCCGGGGTGGATGGGCGGCATCCTGTCCGAGACTGCAGGCGCCCGGAACCCGCGAGGGGGAAAGGCTTAATAGGACAGCCTGCATAGACAGAGGGAAATCCGTTCCGCAGGTCCCGCGAGGGACCGCCCGGGGCGGCTTGGACTTCTGGGGCAGGTTCGGGTGGGTCTCGAACGGTTCCGGTCGACGGAGTCGGGCGAGGCCCGAGTGCAACCGGTCCGGATTCCCGCAGCGCCCCAGGGCGCGGCGCGGATGAAGGGCCAAACAGGAGACGATCCGTGGACCGTTCCGAGAAGGAGAAACTGGTCGCCTCGCTGCATGGAACCCTGAAGGACGCCTCGCTCGTCGTCGTGACGCAGCAGGTCGGCCTGACGGTCGCCGAAGTTTCCGACCTCCGTCGGAAGATGCGGGCAGCGGGCGCCAGCTTCAAAGTCGCGAAGAACCGGCTCACGCGTCGCGCGCTGGAGGGCACGCCCTTCCAGCAACTCGGTCCCATGTTCAAGGGTCCGACCGCCATCGCCTTCAGCCGCGACCCCGTCGCGGCGGCGAAGGTGGCGGTCGAATTCGCGGGCAAGAACGAGAAGCTGAAGGTCATCGGTGGCGGTCTGGGCGACAAGGTGCTCGACCAGAACGCCATCAAGGCGCTGGCGACCCTGCCTTCGCTCCCGGAGATCCGGGCGCGGATGCTGGGCACCATCGCCGCGCCGGCGACCAGGCTCGCGACCGTCATACGCGCCCCCGCTTCCCAGCTGGCGCGCGTCATCGATGCCAAGGCCAGGAAGTCGGCCGAAGGCTGAGCAGGACTTCGACATCCCCCAGTCACGATTCCAAGCCAATCCAGGAGAAGAACAATGGCCGATCTCGCCAAGCTTGTTGACGACCTGTCCGCTCTCTCGGTCCTCGAGGCCGCCGAGCTCACGAAGATGCTCGAGGAGAAGTGGGGCGTTTCCGCCGCCGCGCCGGTGGCCGCCGCCGCCGCCGCGCCCGGCGCCGCCGCCGCTCCGGCCGCCGAGCAGACCGAGTTCACCGTCATCCTGAAGGATGCCGGCGCGAACAAGATCAACGTCATCAAGGAAGTCCGCGCCATCACCGGCCTCGGCCTCAAGGAGGCCAAGGACCTGGTCGAGGGCGCGCCGAAGACCGTCAAGGACGGCGTCGGCAAGGACGACGCCGCCAAGCTCAAGAAGCAGCTCGAGGGTGCCGGCGCGACCGTCGAGGTCAAGTAAGCAGTCCGCTCCGTTCGCGGTGGCCGGGCGTCCCCTCGCGGGGGCGCCCTGCTTGCCGGCCAGGCGAATGGCCCGCGCGCGCGGGTAGGGCGGGAACTGGCTGGCGCGGGACAGGTTTTTCCGGAACGGCGCGCCACGGCGCTCCGGGCCGAATTTGAAGAAAGAGGAAGCCGATGCTGCAGTCCTTCACGGGTCGCAAGCGTATCCGCAAGAGCTTCGGGCGCATCCCCGAGGTCGCTCCGCTGCCGAACCTGATCGAAGTGCAGATGAGCTCCTACACGGCCTTCCTGCAGATGGGCGTCCCCGCCGATCAGCGGAAGACGCTGGGGCTCCAGGAGGTCTTCAAGTCGGTCTTCCCGATCAAGGACTTCACCGAGCGATCGCAGCTCGAGTTCGTGCGCTACGAGCTCGAGGCGCCGAAATACGACGTCGAGGAGTGCCAGCAGCGCGGCATGAACTTCTCCGCGCCGCTCAAGGTCACGCTCCGGCTCGTGGTCTGGGACGTCGACGAGGACACCGGTTCGCGCTCGATCCGCGGCATCAAGGAGCAGGACGTCTACATGGGCGACATGCCCCTGATGACGGACAAGGGCACCTTCATCATCAACGGCACCGAGCGCGTCATCGTCAGCCAGATGCATCGCAGCCCGGGCGTGTTCTTCGACCACGACAAGGGCAAGACCCATTCCTCGGGCAAGTACCTCTTCGCCGCGCGCGTCATCCCGTATCGCGGCTCCTGGCTCGACTTCGAGTTCGACGCCAAGGACCTCGTCTACGTGCGCATCGACCGCCGCCGCAAGCTGCCGGTGACGAGCTTCCTCTACGCGCTCGACAACGACGCGACGGCGAAGCTGCGCGCCGAGCGCGCCGCCACGGGCAAGACGCTCGAGCCCGGCGAGGCCGTCGGCATGAGCGCCGAGGACGTCCTCAACTACTTCTACGGCCAGGTCGTCTACGCGCTCGGCAAGAGTGGATGGGAGACCGACTTCGACGCCGAGCGCCTGCGCGGCCAGAAGCTGATCGCGGATCTCGTCGACGCCAAGACGGGCAAGCTGCTGGCCGAGGCCGGCTCCAAGCTCACCCCGCGCATGACGCGCAAGCTCAAGGAGGACGGGGTCAGCCGCGTGCGCGCCTCGGCCGACGAGCTCAAGGGTCGCTACATCGCGATCGACCTCGTGAACGAGGAGACCGGCGAGGTGCTCGCCGAGGCGGGCGACG
>VGDA01000091.1 GCA_016869915.1 Alphaproteobacteria bacterium | reverse complement strand
ACCTGATCGCGCCGATCGCGATGGACGAGGGCCTGCGCTTCGCGATCCGCGAGGGCGGCCGCACCGTCGGCGCCGGCGTCGTCGCGAAGATCATCGAGTAACGGTCATTGTCGCCCTGCGGGGCGGTGCCGCGGCGCGGCGCCACCCGGACCGGGCGGCGGAGAGAATGTGATGGTCAACCAGAACATCCGAATCCGGCTGAAGGCCTTCGACCACCGCGTGCTGGACCAGTCGACGAGCGAGATCGTCAACACGGCCAAGCGCACGGGTGCCCAGGTCCGCGGTCCGATCCCGCTTCCCACGCGGATCGAGCGCTTCACCGTGAACCGCAGCCCGCACATCGACAAGAAGAGCCGCGAGCAGTTCGAGATCCGGACCCATCGCCGCCTTCTCGACATCGTCGACCCGACGCCGCAGACCGTGGACGCGCTGATGAAGCTCGACCTCGCTGCCGGCGTGGACGTCGAGATCAAGCTCTGAGGATCCGACCATGCCCAAGCGCACCGGTCTCATCGCGCGCAAGCTCGGCATGACGCGCCTCTTCGCCGAGGACGGCAGCCACCTGCCCGTGACCGTTCTCCAACTCGAGCAGTGCCAGGTCGTCGCTGTCCGCACGTCGGACAAGGACGGCTACACCGCCCTCCAGCTCGGCGCCGGCAAGGCGAAGGTCAAGAACGTGACCAAGCCAGTCCGCGGCCACTACGCCAAGGCGAAGGTCGAGCCGAAGAAGCACCTCGTGGAGTTCCGCGTCAGCGACGACGCCGTCCTTCCGATCGGCTCCGAGCTCGCTGCCAGCCACTACGTCGCTGGCCAGTTCGTCGACGTCGCGGGCATCTCCATCGGCAAGGGCTTCATGGGCCCGATGCGCCGCTGGAACTTCCGCGGCCTCGAGGCGTCCCACGGCGTGTCGGTCAGCCACCGCTCGCACGGATCGACCGGCGGGCGCCAGGATCCGGGCCGTACCTTCAAGAACAAGAAGATGGCGGGCCACTGGGGCGTCGATCGCGTCACCACGCAGAACCTCAAGGTCGTCGCCACCGACGCCGACAAGGGCCTGATCATGGTGTGCGGGTCCGTGCCTGGTCCCGAGGGCGGCTGGGTGGAGGTCACCGACGCCGTCAAGCGCAAGCTGCCCAAGGAGGCCCCGCTTCCGGCGGGCCTCAAGCAGGCTGCGGCCTGAAGCGGGGAACGACGATGAAAGTCGCGGTCAAGACACTCGACAACAGCGCCGCCGGCGAGATCGATCTCGCCGAGACGGTGTTCGGCCTGCCGGCACGCGCCGACCTGCTCGCGCGCGTCGTGCGCTGGCAGCTGGCGCGCCGCCAGCAGGGCACCCACGACACGAAGGAGATCGGCGAGATCTCCGGCGGCGGCCGCAAGCCGCGTCCGCAGAAGGGCGGCGGCACGTCCCGCCACGGCTCGACCCGCAGCCCGCAATGGCGCAAGGGCGCCGTGATCTTCGGTCCGACGCCGCGCAGCCATGCATTCGACCTTCCCAAGAAGGTGCGCGCGCTGGGGCTCAGGACGGCGCTGTCGAGCAAGCTCGCGGAGGGCAAGCTCGTCGTCCTCGACAAGGCGGCCCTCGGCTCCGCGAAGACGAAGGAAGTCGCCGGCCGCTTCAAGGCCCTCGGCCTCGGCTCCGCGCTGATCATCGATGGCGAGGCAGTCGACGAGAACTTCGCGAAGGCCGCGCGCAACCTGCCGGGGATCGACGTGCTCCCGCAGCAGGGCGCGAACGTCTACGACATCCTGCGGCGCGACGTGCTCGTCCTGACGCGCGCCGCGGTCGAGAAGCTGGAGGCTCGCCTGAAATGAGCGCGGACAAGAAGACACTCCCCCGGGAGAAGCTCTACGGCGTGCTGCTGGCGCCCCACATCACCGAGAAGGCGACGATGGGCTCGCAGTTCAACCAGGTGAGCTTCCGCGTCGCGCCCGGCGCGACCAAGCCCGAGATCAAGGCCGCCGTCGAGCAGCTGTTCAACGTCAAGGTCAAGGCCGTCAACACCGTGGTGGTGAAGGGCAAGACCAAGCGTTTCCGCGGCGTCGCGGGCCGGCGCTCGGACTGGAAGAAGGCCATCGTGAGCCTCGCCGAGGGCTCCACCATCGACGTGACCACCGGCATCTGACGGAGGCTTGCGAATAATGGCACTCAAGACGTTCAAGCCCGTCACGCCGAGCTCCCGCGAGCTGGTCCTCGTCGACCGCTCCGAGCTCTGGAAGGGGCGTCCGCTGAAGTCGCTGGTCGAGGGCAAGTCCTCGAGCGGCGGCCGCAACGCGCACGGCCACATCACCGTCCGGCACAAGGGCGGCGGGCACAAGAAGCTCTACCGCATCGTCGACTTCAAGCGTCGTAAGTTCGACGTCGAGGGCGTGGTCGAGCGCCTCGAGTACGACCCGAACCGCACCGCGTGGCTCGCGCTGGTCAAGTATGCCGATGGCGAGCACGCCTATATCCTCGCGCCGCAGCGGCTGGCCGTCGGCGACAAGGTGGTCGCCGGCGACCGCGCGGACATCAAGCCCGGCAACGCCCTGCCGATCCGCAACATCCCGGTCGGCACGATCATCCACAACGTCGAGCTGAAGCCCGGCAAGGGCGGCCAGCTCGCGCGCTCGGCCGGGACGTATGTCCAGCTGGTAGGCAAGGACCAGGGCTTCGCGCTGCTGCGCCTGTCCTCGGGCGAGACGCGCCGCGTGATGGCCGACTGCCTCGCCACGATCGGCGCGGTGTCTAACCCCGACCACGCGAACCAGAACATCGGCAAGGCGGGCCGCACCCGCTGGAAGGGCGTCCGCCCGACCGTTCGCGGCATCGCGATGAACCCGGTCGACCACCCGCATGGCGGCGGCGAAGGCCGCACCAAGGGCGGCCGCCACCCGGTGAGCCCGTGGGGTACGCCGACCAAGGGGTACAAGACCCGCAAGAACAAGCGGACCGATCACCTGATCGTTCGCCGCCGCAACGCGAAGTAAGGGGACCACCATGGGTCGCTCCGTATGGAAGGGTCCGTTCGTCGACGGATACCTGCTCAAGAAGGCAGAGAAGGTCCGCGCCGGCGGCCGCAACGAGATCATCAAGATCTGGTCGCGGCGCTCGACGATCGTGCCGCAGTTCATCGGCCTGACCTTCGGCGTCTACAACGGGCACAAGCACCTTCCGGTGCTCGTGAACGAGAACATGGTGGGCCACAAGTTCGGCGAGTTCGCGCCGACGCGCAGCTTCCACGGCCACACGGCCGTGGGCGGCGACAAGACCGCCAAGAAGGGCTGATCCCATGGGCAAGCAAGCTCGACCGCGCGCGCTGCCGGAGAACGAGGTCCGCGCCGTGGGGCGCACCATCCGCACCTCTCCGCGCAAGCTGAACCTCGTCGCCGGCCTGATCCGCGGCAAGAAGGCCTCTGCTGCCCTGGCCGAGCTGACCTTCTCGAAGCGTCGCATCGCGCAGACCGTCAAGAAGGTCCTGCAGGCCGCGATCGCGAACGCCGAGAACAACCACCAGCTCGACGTCGACCGCCTGGTCGTGTCGGAGGCCCATGTCGGCAAGGCGATCGTGATGCGCCGCTTCCACCCGCGCGGCCGCGGCCGCTCGGCGCCCGTCGTGAAGTCGTTCAGCCACATCACCGTCGTCGTGCGCGAGACCGCGGACGAGCCCGCCAAGGAGTCCCGCTGATGGGTCAGAAAATCAACCCGGTCGGCTTGCGCCTCGGGATCAACCGCACCTGGGACTCGCGCTGGTACGCCGACAAGGACTACGCGAAGCTCCTCCACGACGACCTCGCGCTGAAGAAGTACCTGACCGAGCGCCTCGCCCAGGCCGGCATCGCCCGCGTGGTGATCGAGCGCCCGGCGAAGAAGGCGCGCATCACCCTGCATTCCGCGCGCCCCGGCGTCGTCATCGGCAAGAAGGGCGCGGACATCGAGAAGCTGCGCTCCGACCTCGCGCGGATGACCGGCAGCAAGGACGTCGCGCTGAACATCGTCGAGATCCGCAAGCCCGAGATCGACGCCCGCCTGGTCGCGCAGAACATCGCCGACCAGCTCGAGCGCCGCGTGGCTTTCCGCCGCGCCATGAAGCGCGCGGTGCAGTCGGCGATGCGCCTCGGCGCGCTCGGCATCCGCATCAACTGCTCGGGTCGCCTCGGCGGCGCCGAGATCGCCCGCCTCGAGTGGTACCGCGAGGGGCGCGTGCCCCTGCACACGCTGCGCGCCGACATCGACTTCGGCACGGCGACGGCGAAGACCACATACGGCACCTGCGGCGTCAAGGTCTGGGTCTTCAGGGGCGAGATCCTCGCCCACGACCCGATGGCCGTGGACAAGCGCGCGCAGGAACAGCAGCCGGCGCGCTGAAGACAGTTTCCCGGGGATAGACCACGATGCTCCAGCCAGCACGCACCAAGCACCGCAAGGCATTCAAGGGCCGCATCCACGGCCTGGCCAAGGGCGGGACGCAGCTCAATTTCGGCGCCTTCGGCCTGAAGGCCCTCGAGCCGAACCGGATCACGGCGCGCGAGATCGAGGCGGCCCGCCGCACGATCACGCGCCACCTGAAGCGCGTCGGCCGCGTCTGGATCCGCGTCTTCCCTGACGTCCCGGTGTCCAAGAAGCCGGCCGAGGTCCGCATGGGCTCCGGCAAGGGCACGCCCGAGCTCTGGGTATGCCGCGTCAAGCCGGGCCGGATCCTTTTCGAGATCGACGGCGTGTCGAAGCAGGTCGCCCAGGAGGCTTTCACCCTCGCGGCCGCCAAGCTATCGATCCGCACCCGCGTCGTGACCCGCATGGGCGAGGAGTGAGCGCGATGAAGATCGCCGACATCCGCGGCAAGACCGCCGACCAGCTCAAGGACGAGCTCACCTCGCTGCGCAAGGAGCAGTTCAACCTGCGCTTCCAGCGCGCGAGCGGGCAGCTGGAGAACGTGGCCCGCATCCGCGTGGTGCGCCGCGACATCGCCAAGATCATGACCGTGCTGGCCGAACGCCAGCGCAAGTCGGCCTGAAGCCGGAGGAAGACCAGATGCCTCGCCGCGTGCTCCAGGGTGTCGTGACCAGCGACGTGAACGAGAAGACCGTGACGGTCCTCGTCGAGCGTCGCTTCATGCACCCCGTCTACAAGAAGTTCATCGTGCGCACGAAGAAGTACCTCGCGCACGACGAGTCCAACCAGGTGAAGACCGGGCAGAACGTGAAGATCCGGGAGTGCCGTCCGATCTCCAAGCGCAAGCGTTGGGAAGTCGTGACGGACGAAGCCGCCACGGCCTGAGCGGGGGACACGTCCAATGATCCAGATGCGTTCCAACCTCGAGGTCGCCGACAATTCCGGCGCCCGTCGGGTCCAGTGCATCAAGGTGCTGGGCGGCGCCAAGCGCCGCACCGCCTCGATCGGCGACATCATCGTCGTCTCCATCAAGGAGGCGATCCCGCGCGGCAAGGTGAAGAAGGGCGACGTCCACAAGGCCGTCATCGTCCGCACCTCGAAGGAGCTGCGCCGCGGCGACGGCAGCGCGATCCGCTTCGACCGCAACGCGGCCGTGCTGATCGACAAGGAAGGCGAGCCGATCGGCACGCGTATCTTCGGGCCCGTGACGCGCGAGCTGCGCTCCAGGGGCTACATGAAGATCATCAGCCTGGCGCCGGAAGTTCTCTGAGTTCGGGTGAAGCGATGCTGAAGATCCGCAAGGATGACACCGTCGTGGTCCTCACGGGCCGCGACAAGGGCAAGAGCGGCAAGGTGCTGAAGGTCATGCCGAAGGAAGGGCGTGTCGTGGTGCAGGGCGTGAACGTCGCCAAGCGCCACACGCGCGGCCGTCCGGGGCAGCCCGGCGGCATCGTCGAGAAGGAACTGGCGCTCTCCGCGTCGAACGTCGCCCATCTCGATCCCAAGGACAACAAGCCGACCCGCGTCGGGTTCCGCGTCGTGGACGGCAAGAAGGTCCGCTTCGCCAAGCGGTCCGGCGAACTCATCGATCGGTGATCACCATGGCAACCCGCCTCCAGGAAGCCTACCAGGGCAAGATCCGTCCGAGCCTCAAGAAGGAGTTCGGATACACGAGCGACATGCAGGTGCCCCGCCTCGAGAAGATCGTGGTGAACATGGGCGTCGGCGACACCGTCAACGACATCAAGAAGATGGAGGCCGCCATCGGCGACCTGACGGCGATCACCGGCCAGAAGCCGCTCGTCATCAAGTCCAAGAAGGCGATCGCGAACTTCAAGCTGCGCCGCGGCCTGCCGATCGGGTGCAAGGTCACCCTCCGGGGCGCGCGCATGTACGAGTTCCTGGATCGCCTGATCACCATCGCCCTGCCCCGCGTGCGCGACTTCCGCGGCGTGTCCGGCAAGAGCTTTGACGGGCGCGGGAACTACGCGCTCGGCATCAAGGAGCAGATTGTGTTCCCCGAGATCGACTACGACAAGATCGATAGCGTCCGCGGGATGGACATCATCATCTGCACGACCGCGAAGTCCGACCAGGAGGCCAAGGCCCTCCTCAAGGCCTTCGAAATGCCCTTCGTCAACTGACGTCTCGAGCCGCGAGGACAGGATCCGATGGCCAAGAAGAGCTCCATCGAGAAGAACAAGCGCCGCGAGCGCATGGCCAAGCGTTTCGGCGCCAAGCGCGCGAAGCTCAAGGCCATCGCCGGCGACCGCGCGCTGGACATGGAACAGCGCTTCGAGGCCGCGCAGAAGCTCGCCGAGCTCCCGCGCAACTCGTCGCGCGTCCGGGTCCGGCTGCGCTGCGAGCTGACGGGCCGCTCGCGCGGCAACTACAGGAAGTTCAAGCTCTGCCGCATGGCCCTCCGGGACCTCGCCCTCACGGGCCAGATCCCCGGCATGGTCAAGGCGAGCTGGTGAGGAGAGTCCGGACATGGCGATGAGCGATACCCTCGGAGACATGCTGACGCGCATCCGGAACGCGCAATCGGCCCGCCAGGGCACCTGCGTGGTGCCGGCGTCCAAGCTGCGCGGTGGCGTGCTGGAGGTCCTCAAGCGCGAGGGCTACATCCGCGGCTACTACTCCGCCGAGAAGCGCAACGGCATCTCGGAATTCACCGTCGAGCTGAAGTACCACGAGGGCACGCCGGTGATCCGCGAGATCAGCCGCGTGTCCAAGCCCGGCCGCCGCGTCTACTCGGGCATCAAGGACCTGCCGAAGGTCTATGGCGGCCTCGGCATCGCGATCCTGTCGACCCCGCGCGGCGTCATGTCGGATTCCGAGGCGCGCGCGCAGAACGTCGGCGGCGAAATCATCTGCCAGGTCTTCTGACCGGCAGGAAAGGAGAGCACACATGTCTCGTATCGGTCGCCAGCCGGTCCCGGTGCCTCAGGGCGTCGAGGTCCAGGTGGCGGGCCAGAAGCTGACCGTGAAGGGCAAGCTCGGGTCCCAGGTGCTCCAGTTGCACCAGGACATCGAAGCTAAGCTCGATTCCGGCAAGCTGGTCCTCGCCACGCGCGCGCAGAGCAAGCGCGCCAAGGCCCTCTGGGGCACGTCGCGCGCGCTGATCGCCAACATGGTGTCCGGCGTGTCGAAGGGCTTCACGCGCAACCTCGCCATCGAAGGCACGGGCTTCCGCGCCGCTCTCGAGGGCAAGGTGCTGAGCCTCCAGCTCGGCTTCAGCCACGAGGTCAAGTACCCGATCCCCGAGGGCATCGCCGTCAAGGTCGGCGGCGACAAGCAGAACGCGCTCGAGATCACCGGCTCCGACAAGCGCCTCGTCGGCCAGGTCGCGGCCGAGATCCGCGCCTACAAGAAGCCGGAGCCCTACCAGGGCAAGGGAATCCGCTTCACGGACGAGCGCGTCCGCCGCAAGGAAGGCAAGAAGAAGTAAGGGCCAGCCATGTCGGATAAATCCCACCAGATGTTCGAGCGCCGCAAGCGGCGCGTCCGCCTCAAGCTCCGCACCAATGCGGGCGGCAGGCCCAGGCTTTCCGTGTTCCGGTCCTCGAGGCACATCTATGCCCAGGTGATCGACGACGCGACGGGCCGCACCCTCGCCGCCGCCTCCACGAAGGAGGAGGGGCTCGGCAAGTCGCTGAAGACCGGCGCGGATGTCGGCGCGGCCAAGGCCGTCGGCGTCTTGATCGCCGAGCGCGCCATCGCCGCCGGCGTCAAGGAGGTGGTCTTCGACCGCGGCGGCTACATGTTCCACGGCCGCGTCAAGGCGCTCGCCGATGCAGCCCGCGAAGGCGGGCTGTCGTTCTGAGTTATCGAGGAGAATTCTGATGGCAAGGACGCCAGGCGAAGGCGGCGAGTCCAGGCGCCGCGGGCAGCGCGACGGCGGCGGATCGCGCGACGACCGCGAGCAGAGCGAGCTGATAGAGAAGCTCGTCGCGATCAACCGCGTGGCCAAGGTCGTGAAGGGCGGTCGTCGCTTCGGCTTCGCCGCGATCGTGGTCGTGGGCGACGGCAAGGGTCGCTCGGGCTATGGCACGGGCAAGGCGCGCGAGGTCCCCGAGGCGATCCGCAAGGCGACCGACCAGGCGAAGCGCGCGATGATCCGCATCCCGCTGCGCGAGGGCCGGACCCTGCACCACGACGTCCATGGCCATTTCGGCTCGGGCAAGGTCGTGCTGCGCCCGGCCAAGCCCGGCACCGGCATCATCGCGGGTGGCCCGATGCGCGCGGTCTTCGAGACCATCGGCCTCCACGACGTCGTGGCGAAGTCGGTGGGTTCGTCGAACCCGCACAACATGATCAAGGCCACCTTCGTGGCCCTGACCGAGATGCAGAACCCCCGCGTCGTCGCCGCCAAGCGCGGCAAGAAGGTCGCGGACATCGTCGGGCGTCGCGAAGGCGCCGACGCGACCCGGGAGTGACCCCAATGGCGGGCGACAGCAAGAAGACGATCAAGGTGACCCAGGTCGGCAGCCCGATCGCGCGTCGCGCCTACCAGCGCGAGACGCTCATCGGCCTGGGGCTGAACAAGCTGAACCGCCAGCGCGTGCTGGAGGACACCCCCGCGGTGCGCGGCATGATCGCGCGCGTGCAGCATCTCCTGCGGGTCGAGGAAGGCGCCTGAAACGGGCGTCCCCGGCAACGCTTCGCGACGAGAGGAACGAGCCATGAAGCTCAACGAAATCCGCGACAAGCACGGCTCGCGCACCCGCCGGCTCCGCGTCGGCCGCGGCATCGGCTCGGGCGTCGGCAAGACCTCGGGCCGCGGCGGCAAGGGACAGACCGCGCGCTCCGGCGTCGCGCTGAATGGCTTCGAGGGCGGCCAGACGCCGCTCTATCGCCGCATGCCCAAGCGCGGCTTCCGCAACACCGCCTTCCAGCTGGACTTCGCCGAGGTCAACCTCGACCAGATCGCCAAGGCGATCGCGGCGGGCAAGCTCCAGGCTGGCGGCAAGATCGACGCGGCGTCGCTGGTGGCGTCTGGCGTCCTGCGCCGCAGCCTCGACGGCGTGCGCCTGCTCGGCAACGGCGCGGACGGCTTCTCGCACAAGGTCGCGGTCGAGGTCGTCGGCGCCTCCAAGGCGGCGGTGGCCGCGGTGGAGAAGGCCGGGGGTTCGGTCACCATCCTCTCCCTCGAGCGCGAGGGCGCGGTGAAGGCGAACGCCGAGCGCCGCGAGAAGCGCGCGAAGAAGGTCGCGGCGCGCGCGAAGGCGTCGGGCGGCGGCAAGGCAGCCGCCGAGCCGAAGGCCTGAGCGCCGGATCGCGGAACGGGAAGCGGCGGGGCGGAAGGGCATGGCATCGGCGGCCGAGCAACTGGCAGGCGGATTCGGCTGGGGCGCGTTCGCGAAGGCGACGGACCTCAAGAAGCGCCTCTGGTTCACGCTC
The DNA here is from genome assembly GCA_016869915.1 of Alphaproteobacteria bacterium. Lineage (GTDB taxonomy): Bacteria > Pseudomonadota > Alphaproteobacteria > CACIAM-22H2 > CACIAM-22H2 > CAIOSQ01. Next base: position 342 of record VGDA01000091.1, on the reverse strand, counting down.
GGCGCGCTGGTCGTCTACAGGATCGGCAGCTACATCCCGATCCCGGGGATAGACCCGCAGGTCCTCGAGGAGATCTTCAACGCGCAGCGCGGCGGCATCCTCGGCATGTTCGACATGCTGGCGGGCGGCGCGCTGAGCCGCATGACGCTCTTCGCGCTGAACATCATGCCGTACATCTCCGCGGCGATCATCATCCAGCTGATGACTGCCGTCGCGCCGACCCTCGAGGCGCTGAAGAAGGAGGGCGCGGCGGGCCGGCAGAAGCTCAACCAGTACACCCGCTACCTGACCCTGCTCCTCGCAATCTTCCAGAGCTACGGAATCGCGATCGGCCTGCAGGGA
>VGDA01000090.1 GCA_016869915.1 Alphaproteobacteria bacterium | reverse complement strand
GAGCGGTCGTTCATGTCGAGGACGCGCGGCCAGGTGATCCGCCGTGGGTCGATCGAGGGCTCGCCGCGCCAGTAGACATGGTTGTCGACCATCGCCGCGAGCAGGTTGTGCGCGGTCGTGATGGCGTGGAAGTCGCCGGTGAAGTGGAGGTTGATGTCCTCCATCGGCACGACCTGCGCGTGGCCGCCGCCGGTGGCGCCACCCTTGCGCCCGAAGCAGGGGCCGAGCGACGGCTCGCGCAGCGCGATCACCGTGCGCCGCCCGATGCGGTTGAGCGCGTCGCCCAGGCCGATCGTGGTCGTCGTCTTGCCCTCGCCCGCCGCGGTCGGGTTGATCGCGGTCACCAGCACGAGCTTGCCGCGCGGCCTGTCCTTCAGGGTGTCGAGGAACTCGAACCCGACCTTGGCCTTGGTCTTGCCGTAGGGCTCCAGGGCGTCGGCGGGGATGCCGGCCCGCGCCGCCACCTCCGCGATCGGCTTGAGCGTCGCGCGGCGCGCGATGGCGAGGTCGGACATCGGATCCATGCTCATGGGGGCCCTCTGGTGGGTGATGGCGCAGTGTCGCTCCGCGCCGCGCGCACCGCAAACGCCGGCTTGGGTCGCGCCGCCCGCGCCGGATGACCCTCGTCAATGCGCGAGGCGCCGGGGACCGCGATCCTGCGCGCCGAGGGACCGAAGGAGGCCCCGCCGCATGGATAGGAAGATGCTGCTCGCCATGGCGGGCATGCTCGCGCTGGCACCCGGCACGGCGCCGGCCGGGGTCCCGCTGCTCGAGGTGCCCGAGCCCGCTTCCCTGGCGCTGCTCGCGGCGCCCGCCGCCGCCCTGGCGCTCGGCTGGCGCAGGCGCCGGGCGCGGCGCGGGCTCAGCGCTTCGCCGCCGCCTGCCGCGCCCGCTCGCGAAGGCCGGTGATCGTCAGCCGCGTCGACACCACCTCGGGGTCGGTCAGCAGCTCGACCAGCGCGGCGCGGCCCGACCCCATCGCGCGCCTGAAGGCCGGCGCGAAGTCCTCGGTGCGCTCGACGCGCTCGGCATGGCAGCCGAGCGCGCGGCCCAGCGCCGCGAAGTCCTGCTCGCTGAGGTCGGTGCCGACCACGCGCTCCGGGTGCTCGCGCTCCTGGTGCATGCGGATCGTGCCGTACATGCGGTTGTTGAAAACGACGACGATCGGTCGCCCGCCATGCTGCACCGCGGTCGCGAGTTCCTGCCCCGACATCATGAAGCCGCCGTCGCCGACGAAGCCGACGACGACGCGGTCGCGATGCACGAGGCTCGCCGCCACCGCCGCGGGGACCGAGTAGCCCATCGCGCCGGAGGTCGGGCCGACCTCGCGCCGCGGCCGGCCGAAATGCAGGAAGCGCTGCGGCCAGCCCGTGTGGTTGCCGGCGTCGAGGGTGATGATCGCGTCGGCAGGCAGCAGCGCATCGAGCACGTGCATGGCCTTCGCCGAATCGAGCGGCCCGGAATAGGCCGGCGCCTCCAGCGAGGCGAGGTAGTCCCTGCGCGCGGCCTCGGCCCACGCCGCCCAGCGCGCGCCGTCGAGCGGCGCCATCGACCGTGCCGCGGCGAAGAACCCGTCGCCCGAGGAGACGATGCCGAGAGCCGGGCGGAAGACGCGGCCGATCTCGTCCGCGTCGGGATGGACATGGACCAGCACCTGGCGCGTGCGCGGGCTGTCGAGGGTCGTGTAGCCCTGCGTCGTCATCTCGCCGAGCCGCGCGCCCACGACCAGCACGACGTCCGCCTCCTTGAAGCGCGCGACCAGCGCCGGCGGGCCGGACGTGCCGATGTCGCCAGCGTAGGCGCGCGAGCGCGTCGACAGCAGGTCCTGGCGGCGGAACGAGACCGCGGCCGGGATGCCGTTCGCCTCGGCGAAGGCGATCGCCTGGCGGCAGCCCTCGTCCGACCAGCACGAGCCGCCGACGAGCATCAGCGGCCTTTCGGCGCCGGCGAGAATCTCGCGCACGCGCGCGATGTCGGCGGCCGTCGCGGCGGGGCGATGCGCGGCATAGGGCTGGGCGTCGCCCGCTTCCGTGGTGTCGACGAGCATGTCCTCGGGCAGCGCCAGCACGACCGGGCCGGGACGGCCGGAGGTCGCCACATGGAAGGCGCGCGACATGTACTCCGGGATGCGCTCGACGCGGTCGATCTGCGCCGCCCATTTCGCCACCGGCCCGAACATCTGCCGGTAGTCGATCTCCTGGAAGCCCTCGCGGTCCATCGCGTCGCGCGCGACCTGGCCGACGAGGAGGATCATCGGCGTCGAGTCCTGGAATGCCGTGTGCACGCCGACCGCCGCGTGGCAGGCGCCGGGACCGCGAGTCACCATCGCGATGCCCGGGCGGCCGGTGAGCTTGCCATAGGCCTCCGCCATGTTGGCGGCGCCGGCCTCGTGGCGGGCGTTGACCAGCCGGATCGACGGGGAGTCGTGCAGCGCGTCGAGGACCTCGAGGTAGCTCTCGCCCGGCACGCAGAAGGCCATGTCGGCGCCGTGGACCAGGAGCTGGTCGACGAGGATCCTGCCGCCGCTGCGGCTGTTGCGCGTGGTCATCTCGCTGGTCCGTCCTGTTCGGGAGGCGCGCAGTAGACGGGCGGCCTCCGCCCGCTGTCAATCGACCGGCGCGGCGTCAGTCGAAGCTGCGGAAGCCCGCGGCGGCGGCGCGATCGTAGCCGCGGCTCGCGGCGAGCAGCTGGCGCGTGTAGGCCTCGCGCGGCGTGCCGGCGCGCAGCGACGCGGCGTCGAGCTCCTCGACGATGCGGCCCGCGTTCATCACCGCGATGCGCTCGCACATGTGCCCGACCACGGCGAGGTTGTGGCTGACCAGCACGTAGGTCAGCCCGCGCCGACGCCGCAGCTCGGCCAGCAGGTTCAGCACCTCCGCCTGGATCGACACGTCGAGCGCCGAGGTCGGCTCGTCGAGCAGCAGGATGCGCGGCTCGAGCACGAGGGCGCGCGCGATCGCCACGCGTTGCCGCTGCCCGCCGGAGAGCTGGTGCGGGTAGCGGAAGCGGAAGCCCGGGCCGAGCTGCACCTCGGCGAGGGCGCGCTCGATGCGCGCCTCCGCGTCGCCGATGGCGTGGATCGCCAGCGGCTCGGCCAGCGCGCGGTCGACGGTGTGGCGCGGGTGCAAGCTGCCGAAGGGGTCCTGGAAGACCATCTGCACCGCGGCGTGGAAGGCGCGCGTGCGCCGCCGCCCCTGCGCCTCGCCGCGGATCTCGATGCGCCCGGTCCAGCCGGGGTTGAGGCCGGCGAGCGCGCGCAGCACCGTCGACTTGCCCGACCCGGATTCGCCCACGATGCCGAAGCTCTCGCCCTCGGCGACCGCGAAGGACGCGCCGCGCACGGCGTGGATGTCGCCGAAGCGCACGTCGAGCCCCTCGGCGCGGATCGCGCTCATCGGCCCATCCATGCGGGGTCGCGCACCAGCGTCGGCAGCGCGGCCACCGGCTTGTCGAGGCTCGGCAGGCAGGAGAGCAGCCCGCGCGTGTAGGGATGGCTGGCGCCCGCGAGGTCGCGCGCGGCCAGCGTCTCCATCGCGCGGCCGCCATACATGACGACGACGCGGTCGCAGAACGAGCCGACCAGCGCGAGGTCGTGGCTGATGAAGACCAGGCCCATGCCGCGCTGCGTGACGAGGTCGTCGAGGATCGCGAGGACCTGCATCTGCACCGTCACGTCGAGCGCGGAGGTCGGCTCGTCGGCGATGATCACGTCGGGCTCCGGGATCAGCATCATCGCGATCATGATGCGCTGGCCCATGCCGCCGGAGACCTCGTGCGGGTAGAGGTCGTAGACGCGCCGCGCGTCGCGGATGCGCACCTGCTCGAGCATCGCGATCGCGCGCGCGCGCGCGTCGGTGCGGTTGGCGCGGTGGTGCTGGCGATACGCCTCTGCGACCTGGTCGCCGACGCGCATGACCGGGTTGAGCGAGAACTTGGGGTCCTGCAGCACCATCGAGATCCGGCGGCCGCGGATCGCGCGCATGCCCGCGTCGTCGAGCCGCAGCAGGTCCTGGCCGGCGAAGGCGAGGCGCGCGGCGGTCACCTCGCCCGGCGGCGGCACGAGGCCGAGGATCGCGCGGCCGGTCATCGACTTGCCCGAGCCGGATTCGCCGACGACTCCGAGCTTCTCGCGGCCGAGCGAGAAGGACAGGCCGCGCACCGCCTCGATGACCCCGGTGCGCGTGTGGAAGCGCACGTGCAGGTCCTCGACCTCGACCAGCGGCGCGTCGCTCATCGTCACTGCCCCTGCTTCGGGTCGAGCACGTCGCGCAACCCGTCGCCCAGCAGGTTGAAGCCGAGCGCGACCACGCAGATCGCGATGCCCGGCATGGTCGCGACCCACCACTGGTCGAAGATGTAGTCGCGGCCCGTGGCGATCATCGCGCCCCATTCGGGCATCGGCGGCTGCGCGCCGAGGCCGAGGAAGCCGAGGCCGGCCGCGGTGAGGATGATGCCGGCCATGTCGAGCGTGGAGCGCACGATCAGCGACGGCACGCAGAGCGGCATCACGTGGCGCAGCACGATGCGCGCCGGCGAGGCGCCCTGCAGCCTGGTCGCGGCGATGTAGTCGGCGTTGCGGATCACCATGGCCTCGGCGCGCGCGACGCGCGCGTAGGGCGGCCAGGCCGTGAAGGCGATCGCGATCACGGCGTTCTCGATCCCCGGCCCGAGCGCGGCGACGAAGGCCAGCGCGAGGATCAGCCGCGGGAAGGCGAGGAAGATGTCGGTGACGCGCATCAGCACGGTGTCGAGCGCGCCGCCGGCGTAGCCGGCCACCGCGCCGACCAGCAGCCCGATCGGGCCGACCGTCACGACCACGACCAGGACGACGAGCAGCGTGATGCGCGCGCCATGCACGATGCGGCTGAAGATGTCGCGGCCCAGCGCGTCGGTGCCGAAGAAATGCTCGGCCGAGGGCGGCCGCAGGCGCCGCGCCAGCGACTGCGCCAGCGGGTCGTGGGTCGCCACCAGCGGCGCCAGCAGCGCCAGCAGCAGCAGCGCGACCACGATCGCGAGGCCGACGCAGGCCAGCGGGTTCGACCTGAAGGCGAGCCAGCGCAGGTAGGCCTGGCCGAGCCGCGACTGCAGCCGCGACCCGGGCGTGGGGGCGAGGAGCCAGTCGCGCGCGGCCATCCTCAGCGCGCCCGCGGGTCGACGAGGCGGTAGAGGATGTCCGCCAGCATGTTGAGCCCGATGAACACCGCGCCGACCACGAGCGTCCCGCCGAGCACGGCGTTCATGTCGGCGTTGAGCAGCGAGTTGGTGATGTAGCGCCCGAGGCCGGGCCAGGCGAAGACGGTCTCGGTCAGCACCGAGCCCTCGAGCAGGTTGGCGTAGCTCAGCGCGATCACCGTGATCAGCGGGACCATCGCGTTGCCCAGCGCGTGGCGCCAGACCACGCGCCGCTCCGGCAGGCCCTTGACCCGCGCCGTCGTGACGTATTCCTGGCGCAGTTGCTCGAGCATGAAGCTGCGCGTCATGCGGCTCACGTAGGCAAGGCTGAAGTAGCCGAGCACGCTCGCCGGCAGGATCAGGTGCGAGAAGGCGTTGCGGAACACCTCCCATTCGCCGCGCAGCGCCGCGTCGAGCAGGATGACGCCGGTGATCGGGTCGACGATGTCGTCGAAGGCGACGCCCAGGCGTCCCGGCCCGCCGACCACCCCCAGCACGCGGTAGAAGACGAGCAGGCCGACGAGGCCCAGCCAGAACACCGGCACCGAGAAGCCGAACAGGCCGACGACGCGCACTGCCTGGTCGATCCAGGTGCCGCGATGGACGGCCGCGAGCACGCCCGCGGGCACGCCGAGCGACACGCCGATGATCGTGCCCAGGGTCGCGAGCTCGAGCGTCGCCGGGAAGACGCGGCCGATGTCGACCAGCACGGGGTTCGAGGTCAGGACCGACTGGCCGAGGTCGCCGGCCGCGACCTTCCGGAGGTAGATCCAGAACTGCTCGTGGAGCGGCAGATGGAGGCCGAGCTCGACCTTCACCCGCTCGTAGACCTCGGCCGGCGCGCGATCGCCGACCGCGGCGAGCACGGGGTCGATCGGCACGACGCGCCCGATGAAGAACGTGACGAGCAGCAGGCCGAGGAAGGTGACCGCGACGGCGGCGACCTCCCGGCCGAGCAGCCGCGTTGTGCGCGCGAGGTTCACTGGTCGCGGGAGGCGCGCGGCGCCGGGCAGGCGACCCGGCGCCGCCGCGCCGTCAGTTCTTGGTGATCGCCGCGAAGCTGTTCATGTCCGACATGATGCCGAGCGCGAAGCCGTTCGCGTTCCGGCGCCGCGCCGCGACCTCGATCTGCTGGAACATGATGACGAAGGGCGAGACCTTCTGGTGCTCGCGCTGGGTCGCCTCGTAGGTCGCCACGCGCTTCGCGGGGTCGCGCTCGAGCACGGCGCCGGAAATCGCCTTCGTCATCTCTGGGATGTCCCAGGCGTTGCGCCAGGCCAGCGTCTTCGACGCCGCGTTGTCGCCGTTGTCCTCGTTCATGCCGAAGGTCTGCGCGTTGGTGTGCGGGTCGAAGTAGTCCGGGCCCCAGGAGCCGATGAAGATGTCGTGGTTCCGCGCACGGTACTTCGTCAGCGTCTGGCGCCCGTCGCCCGGCAGCAGCTCGAGCCTGATGCCCGCCTGCGCCCATGTCGCCTGCAGCGCCTGCGCGACGTCGGCGATGGGCGCGGTGGTGCGCACGTCCATCGTCACGCTGAAGCCGTTGGGCAGCCCGGCCTTCGCCATGAGCTCCTTCGCCTTCGCGACGTCGAGCCTGTAGGGCTTGTCCTCGATCGCGCCGGGGAAGCCCTGCGGCAGGAAGGACTGGTGCTGCACGTAGACGCCGTCCAGCAGGTTCTTCTCGAGCCCCTCGTAGTCGACCAGCCACTTGAGCGCTTCGCGCACCTCGGGCCTGGCGAGGTTCTGGTTCTTCTGGTTCAGGCCCAGGTAGAGGATGTAGCCCTTGCGCGAGCTCTCGACCACGATGTTCGGGTCGTTGCGCACGGCGGCGATCTGGTCCTTCGAGAGGTTGCGGGCGAAGTCGATGTCGCCCTTCTCGAGCTGCAGGCGCTGCGACGCCGGCTCCGGCACGTGGCGCACGACGACGCGGCGGTTCTTCGGCGCGCCCTTCATCCAGTTCGGGTTGGCCTCGAGCGCGTATTGCTCGTTCGCGCGCCAGGTCCGCAGAGAATAGGCGCCCGACCCGGCAGAGTTCTGCTTCAGCCAGGCGTTGCCCCAGTCGCCGTCCTTCTCGTTCGCCTTCACGACCTTGGAGTCGACCACCGAGGCGACCGCCGCGGTGAGGCAGTAGTAGAAGAACGTCGGCGCGAAGGGCTTGCCGACCTCCACGACGAGCGTCGCGTCGTCGGTCGCGCGGATGCGCTGCGCCGCGTTGTCCTTGTTCAGGCCGAACTGGGTGAGGATGAACCCGGGGGACTTGTTGATCGTGACCGCGCGCTGCAGCGAATACGCGGCGTCATGGGCGGTCAGCGGGTTCCCGGAGTGGAACTTCGCGCCCGAGCGGATCCTGAAGGTGAAGGTGACGCCGTCGGCAGCCACCGACCAGCTCTCGGCCAGCTCGGGCACGAGCTTGTTGGGGTCCTTCGGATCGACGTTGATCAGCTTGTCGTAGATGTTCGCCACCGCCTCGACGCCCGAGAACTCGAAGGCCTCGGCGGGATCGAGCGAGATGATGTCGTCGATCGCCTTGGCCATGACCACCGTGTCGCGCGGCGTCTGCGCCGGCGCCGCCGCGGGCGCCAGAAAGGTCGAGGCCGCGAGCAGGCCGATGGCGGCCGCAGTCATGAAGCGCATGGCAGGTCTCCTGTCGGGATCGCCGCGATCTTTCGCGCCCGCTCCGAGGGGAGTCAAGCGCGGGGGGATCCCAGCGAAGGAACCCCTCTCCCCCGGCCGCGAACCCGGCTAGCGTCCGGTGGCGTTTCGGCGGGGAGGCGGGCATGGCGTTGCGGGCGATGGTGGTCGGGGCGGGGTCGGCGGGCGAAGGCCATGCGATGGCGCTGCGCCAGGCCGGCGCGGAGGTCGTGGCGATCGCCAGCCGCACCGCCTCCGTGGTCGGCGCGCTCGCCGCGCGGCTCGGCATCCCCGTCGCCAGCACGGACTGGCGCGCGACGCTGCGCGAGCTGCGGCCGGACATCGTCGCGGTCGCGACGCCGGGCGACAGCCATGCCGCGATCATCGACGAGGCCCTCGCCGCCGGCGCGCATCTCTACGTCGACAAGCCCTTCGCGCCGACCGCCGCCGAGGCGCGGCGGCTCTGGGCGGCGACGAAGTCGGCCGGCGTGCGCAGCGCCTATGCCGCGACCTCGAACTACCAGCCCTCGGCGCTGCTGGCGCGCGCGCTGGTGGCCGAGGGCGCCATCGGCGAGCTGCTCGAGGCGGAGTTCGTCTCGCACTACCACTGGCACGAGCGCCTGCCCCATGGATGGCCGCACCGCCTCGCCGATGGCGGCGGGCGCCTCAACAACAACTTCACCCACAAGCTCGCCATCGCGGAAAGCGTGTGCGGCGGCGCGACGCTGGCCGTCGCGGGCGAGACGCGCAACGACCTCGGCCGCGCGCCGATCGTCCCCTTCCCGCACGACTTCCGCGACTGGACCCGCGCGCTGGTGCCCGAGGAACAGGCGCGCGCCGCGCGCTGGGGCGAGGTCGACAGCGACTGGTCCTACACCGTGCTCGCGCGCATCGGCGCGCCCGGCTCCGATCCCGCGGCGGCGCCGAGCGTGACGTTCCGCCATTCCTGCCTGCGCAAGGGCAAGCACCAGGACTACGTCGCCTTCTATGGCCGCACCGGCACGATCCATGTCGACCAGGCCTATTGCCAGGGCGACGTGCATCTCTGGCGCGAGGGCGAGGCCGGGTTCTCCGTCGTGCCGATGCGCGCCGACATCCTGGCATCGCTCCCGCCGGTCGAGGCGCAGCCGCACTGGGCGCCGGGCTGGGACGTCCCCGCGCGCGCCTGGAACGCGCTGGCGCGCGACTTCGTCGCCGACATCGAGGGACGCGCGCACGCCCCCTACTTCACCCTCGCCGACGGGCTGCGCCACCAGGAGGTGATCGACGCCGTGCGCGCGCGCTCCGGGTGGAGCGCGGTCCCGGCGGCCTGACCGCGGAGGCAGGCACGCATGCCGCCCCCGCCGACGCCGCCCTTCGTCGTCCTGCCGCTCGCCGAGCGGCCGCAATTCGTCGAGCTGGTCGCCGCCTGGGGCTTCGCCGAATGGGGCCACCTCGCGCCGGGGCGCACGCTGGCGCAGCGCGTGGAGCGCGTGCGCGCCGGGCTCGATCCCTCGCGCGTGCCGGTCGTCTTCGTCGCGCTCGACGCCGCGGGCAGGCCCGCCGGCACGGCGCAGCTGATGTTCGACGACATCGAGGGCGACCCGCGCAATCCATGGCTCGCCTCGGTCTACGTGCCGCCCGAGGCGCGCGGGCGCGGCGTCGCGAAGCTGCTCGTGCGCGCGGCGGAGGACGCCGCGCGGCGGCTCGGCTATGCGCGGCTCCATCTCTTCACCGCCTCGGCACCCGCGCTCTATGCCGGCCTGGGCTGGCAGGCGCGCGAGACGCGCGACTATCGCGGCGAGGAGATCGTGGTCATGGAGAAGGACCTGTGACGCGCCGCCGCGTCCCCGGCGCGGGCCAGCCCGGCGGCCCCTCGGTCCTCGACGAGGCGCTGGAGCGCATCCTCGCCGCGCGCGACGCGCGCCCCGCGCCCGGCCTGCCGCGGCGGCTGGACGCGCTCTTCGCGCGCCTCGCCATGAAGCTGCCCGAGGAGGAGGCGCGCGAGCTCCAGACCCTGGTCTGGGCGCTGTGGACCAACCATCGCGACCGGCGCCTCGACGCGGCGATGGAGGCGGCCTCGAACGCGCTGCTCGAGGGGCGGCGCGACGACGCGCGCACGATGCTCGACCAGCTGGTCGCCGACGCGCCCGACTGGGCGGAGGCCTGGAACAAGCGCGCGATCCTCGCCTTCTCCGAGGATCGCGACGAGGACGCGGTCGCCGACATCCTGCGGGTGGTCGAGCTGGAGCCGCGGCATTTCGGGGCGCTGGCCGGGCTCGGCCAGATCCTCGCGCGCCATGGCCGCGCGCGCGAGGCGATCGCCGCCTTCGACCTCGCGCTCGCCGTCAACCCGCACCTGCGCGGGCTCGGCGAGATGGTCGAGCGGATGCGCGCGCGCGAGCGCCCGCGCCTCAA
>VGDA01000089.1 GCA_016869915.1 Alphaproteobacteria bacterium | reverse complement strand
TGGCAACCGGTTGGTTTTTCGGCCGCTTCAGTTTTTTGACCTTACGGGTCGCGATCTTGGCGCGCTGCGCGGCCGCGCGTCCGACCCTGTCCGCCCTCTACGCGATGTACGAGAAGCGCATCGCCCAGTATCGAGCCGAGCCGCCTGGCGCCGGATGGGACGGGGTCTTCGTCGCCCGGAGCAAGTGAGCGCGCCGCGCGCTCAGGCGTCGATCTCGACCTCGGACCGCGGAAGGCCGACGCAGGCGAGGCACGAACCGGAGGCGATCTCGGCGCCCGGCTTGCTCGGGTAGCCGACCTCGCCACGCCGCACGGCCGTCGTGCACGAGCCGCAATTGCCGGCACGGCAGCCGGAGTCCATGGCTATGCCTGCCGCCTCGGCCATCTCGAGGATCGTCGACGTGCCGTTCCAGGCCACGCGCTTGCCCGATCGCGCGAACACCACCGCGACGTCGCCCGCCGGCGCGGGCGCCGCGGCGGCGGCCGGAGGGGCGGCACCCTTAACCGAGGCCGGGCCGAAGGCCTCGTGGTGGATACGCTCGGCCTGGACGCCGGCCGCTCCGAGGCCTTCCACCACCGACTTCATCATCGGCGGGGGGCCGCAGAGATAGAATTGCGGCGACGCCATGTCGCCGACGACGCGCCGGATCAGGTCGACGCTGACGCGTTCGGAATGCTGAAACCGTTCGCCTGGCACCTCGCCCGGCTCGGGATCGCTGTAGCAGACGTTCATGCTGACATTGGGGTTTCGCGCGGCGATCGCAGCAAGGTGCTCCGCCATCGCGTGCTCGGCTCCGTTGCGCACGCCGTAGAAGAACCAGACCGCGCGCCGCGCGTCGGCGTCGACGATCGCGTTGAGCATCGAGAGGACAGGGGTCAGCCCGACGCCACCACCGATCAGGACCACGGGCGTCGTGTCGGTCGGGTCGAGCCAGAACGCTCCCGACGGCGCGCGCACGTCCACGATGTCGCCGACCTCGAGGTCGTCGTGGAAGAAGCAGGAGGAGACGCCGGGCGGTATCTCGGGCTTGCCGGGGGGCGAGCCGACGCGCTTGATCGTCACGCGGAAATAGTCCGCGCGAGGCGCGTCGGACAGGGAGTAGCAGCGCGTCACCGGCTTCGGCTGGCCCGGCACGTTGAGCTTGAAGGTGAGGTACTGGCCGGGATTGAAGCTCGGCAGCGGACGGCGGTCGTGCGGCTCGAGGTAGAAGGAGCGCGTGTCGCGCGCCTCCAGCACCTTTCGCGCGACGACGAACTTGCGGAACCCGTCCCAGGTGCGCTCGGCCTTCTCGCGCTCGCGCGCGCGGCGCTCCGCGATCTCTGCCACGCGGGCGGAAAGCAGGGCCCGCTCGGCTTCCGCGCTGCGTCGCGCGGCCCTGGTGGCCTCTACCTCTCGCCAGCCGGCGACGGCAAGCCTGGCGCCGAGCCCGGCGAGGAGGAGCGATGCCGCGGCGGGCAGCAACGTGTCGAGCATGCGCGGGGCCTTCCGTTTCTCAGAACTTGATGCGCAGCTCGGTCCGGATCCCGAGCAGGTCGTTGTCGCGCTCCCGGCGCGCCGCGATCGCATCCGCGCGGAAGATCAGGGCGTTGGTGAGCGGAAGCTGGTACCGGATCCCGGCGCCGTACTGGGGGCCGCGGGCTGCGCGGCCCGGCTCGACGTCGCGCTCGCGGACATCGAGCCCGGCGACCTCGACCACGATCTGCTGGTCGAGGTTGAAGAGGTACTGCACGCCCAGCGCGCCGCCATAGGTGTTGTGCGCGCTGTCGTCCAGCTTCGGGAAGTTCGTCAGGCCATCGGTCTCGAACAGGATGCCGGTGTTCTTCAGGATCCCGCCGGCGCCGGGATCGCGCGCCAGCGACTGGGGACGGTCGAAGCCCGCGAACATGTTGAAGTACGGCACGAGCGTCAGGGGCTTGTGGCTGATCAGCGAGTTTTCGAACAGGACGGCGAAGCCGTCCGCGCTCTGCTGCCGGTTCCGCTCCCGGTCCTGGCCAAAGGTGCCGACGACGCGCACGCTGTTCGAGAGCCAGCCTCCGTAGCGGCGCGTGAAGGAGATGGCCGCGCTGTCGTAGCCCTGCTCCGCGAGGTCGCGGCGACCGTCCACGCGGCCGATCCCGAATTCCCAGTGGCCCTCGTTCGCGTCGACGAACAGCGCGGCGCCCATGATGCGGGCGTCCTTGTCGGCGAAGTCCCCAAAAGCGTTGCGCAGGGCCGGGCTCGAGACCTTGTCGAACCCGGCGAAGACCGAGATGTCCATGTTGGATATGCCGAGCGTCCGGCTGTTGCGACCAGCCTGCCCGAAGGCGACACCCGTGATCGCGTCGTCCATCCATACGCCGTTATGGAAGACCAGGGGCATGAGACCCGCCGCGAAGGGGATGTCGATGGTGCTGTAGGTGTCGAACACCCCGGACGCGATGTTGCCGAGGTCGCCTTCGAAGAAGAAGGCGTCGACATTGCCGTCGAAGGTCGCCTCGCCCTGGCGCCGGTCGTCCCCGGCGAACTCGTAGCGCGTGAACTTTCCATTGCGGTCGAAGGGGCGGAACAACGCGTGGAAACGCTCGGTCGACGTGATCGCGAGGTCTACCTCGAGGTTCAGGCGTGTCGCGACCTGCCCGACCTCCCTGCTGCCGGTATCATTGAAAGCCATCGCGGTGCGCCAGTCGCCGTACACGATCAGCGACGGACTGACGGGGTTCTTCGCTCCGAGGAAGTGATAGGAGGGGGGAAGCGGACCTTCGCGATAGAGCGGGCGCCCGATCTCGATCAATGGCCTTGGCGTCTTCACCTCGCGCTTGCCACCATAGATGTCGACCTGGCGCTCCGCATCGTATGCGCCGGTGCCGTAGGTCGGATCCGGCTTGAAGACCTTCGGGTCGTGCGGCACGCGCTCGACGCCCGGCGACATCGCCGGTTCCTCCTCCGCTGCGCGCGCCGGAAGGAACGAGGCGACGGCCGCCGCGAGCACGAGGGGGAGGAGGCCGCTTCGGATGTCGATGGTCATCTCTGTTGTCCTCGGTCGATCAGCGGACTTCGAAGGCGACGCTGTAGGGATGGATGTCGAGCATCCACTCGTTCATCGCCTGCTCCATCTCCTTCGTCGCCTTGACGAACTTCATGAAGTAGATGGGCTCGGCCCGGCTGCGCATGCGCGCGGCGAGCCTGTACTTGCCTGGCTGGGAGACGAGCTGCGCGGGCACGGTGTAGTTCGCCACGCGCGTGCCAAGCGGCGGGATGCTGCGCCCCTCCATCCTGATGCCGGGTGGATGGTTGAGCACCGTGGTCGGCACCGACGCCGGTCGGATGAACGGCCGCTGGTCGACGTCGAAGCTGATCGGCAGGTACATCTCGCGGTCCGTGCCCTTGACGTTCTGCGTCAGGAACTTGGTCTGCAGGTTGACCAGCTGCGCGTCGCGCGGGATGCGCCCGGCGAGGACGTCGAGCGAGTGGATGTCGGCCATGTCGCCGTTCGAGTCGACATAGCCGCTCTCCCACACGGTCCGGCCGTCGGGGGCGATGAGGGCGACGTTCAGCCAGATCTCCGGCTGCGCGCCCAGCGACCCGGACGGCAGGTTGTGGCCGCGATTGGTGTTGGTGATGCGATAGGAGAAGGAGAGCCCCCGGCCCGCCTTCGGCGCCGAGGCGAAGAAAGGCCCATCGAGCTTAGAGCCGTTCTCCATCACCTTGCGCCGCAGCTCGCGCTTCTCCTCGAGGCGCACGAGGTTCTCCTCGACGATCTCGCGCGCTTCCTCGCGGTCGATGCGATCGCCCCAGGGCTCCGGGAAGCTCTGCTTGATCTGGCCGGACTCGACCTTGTCCTCGAACTCCGGCTTTCCCCAGCCGGCGCGGTGGTCGAACTTCAGCCAGTCGCGGATGTCGAACTTCGAGGCCTTCGTGTTGATCGGGAAGATGCCGGGATGCGCGATCGGGTAGCCCGGGCCGTAGAAGGCGTGGTTGCTGTGGCGTCGGTTGGGGTTCACGGGCTTGCCGTTCACCACCGCGCTCGGTCCCGTCTCGTAGCCGTTGGCGACGCCGGGGGTCTTGCCCATGTGGCATTCCTGGCAGGTGGTGCCGTCGGACATCGATGGCGAGGCGCGGTACTGGTCCCAGACCACCTCGAGCTTGATTCCCGGGTGTACGGCGACCTGATGGCAGGAGACGCAGAACTCGGACTTCGAGATCTGGTCGAGCTTGAACACGCCAAGGTGGATCTTGGCGCCGCGCTCGCCCGGCCCGGTGGCTACGCGGTAGCTGTCCTTCTCGGCGATAACCTCGCCGAGCTTCCCGCCTTCGCCCGAGCCGGTGACCGGCGTGTGGATGTCGCCTGGCACGACGCTGCGCTCGCCATTGGTCTTCGCGTACTGCTCCGAGATCCGATGGCACGTGATGCAGGTGACGCCCTCGCGCGCGACCTCGCTGCGTTCCCATAGCGGGCGCCAGCGCTCCTCGCCGCGCTGCGTGCCGACCTGCTGGTGGCAGCGTACGCAGAACCCGCCGATCGTGCCGGAGGACAGGTCGTTGATCGCCTGCTCGAACTTGTGGAACATGGGGGAGATCGACGCGTAGGCGTGGTTGGACGACGCCCACTCCGCGTAGATCTGGCCGTGGCAGGACGCGCATTGCGCGGCCGTCGGATACGAGGTCTCCGCCAGCAGGTCGGCATGCGGGTCCTTCTCGGTCGCCGTGGCCGCGGTCTCGGGCAGGGGCGCGAGCGCGCTCCCCACCACGACGCAGAACGCCAGGAGGCCGGCGGTCAGGAGCGAGAGGCCGATCCGGGATCGGCGTCGGAGCCCGTCATCTTGCATCACTGGTCATCCTTGGTTTGAGTGCATGGTTCTGGTGATAGGCATGGCAGGTCAGGCAACCATCGGGCGCCTTGCCCTGCTGGTGGCACGACGTGCAGGCCTCGATGCCGATCGAAGCGAAGCCGGACGGATTCGGCTTGTCGCCCTGCCGGTGGCAGGACCCGCAGGACTCGGCGCCAGGCGTCGCCGCGACATGGGGGCGATGGTCGAAGCGGTGCAATTGCCGCTGCGGCGTCGGGGATTGCTTCCAGGCGATGCTGCGTGGCCCGTCGGCGGGGCCGGAGATGGCATGGCACTTCAGGCACTGGCCGGGCCCGTCGGCGCCGAGGATCTCGGCGCGCACTGCATCGAGGCGCTCCGCGTCATCGGCGTCGGCCGGGCGCGGGCTGGCGGAGATCGCGTCGAGCCAGGCGCGGACGACCGGGTCGCCATGCCCGGGCTTGGCGTAGCGAAGCTCCAGCCCCTCGGCGCGCCAGCCCGGCTGCGTGGCGCCACCGGGCGGCTCGTGCTCGCGGTTGCTTGCCCAGGCGCAGGCCGCCATCCGCGCGGTCTCGCCGGAGAGGCCGCGCAGGAGCTTCGCGCCGTCGCCGCCGAGACGGCTGGCGGCCAGGGCCGAGATTGGCTCCGCGCCCTTGTTGGCCATCGCGTCCGCGAGCTTGCGCAGCGGATCGGCATAGGCGGCCTGGTCGTCCGCGGCGGTCCCGAGCAGGAACGCGAGCAGCGCGTTGGCGGGGTCGAGCGACACGGGCGAGGGGTCGGGCACGTCGCCCGCGGTGCCGCATGCCTCCGGCCCCTGCGGACCCGGCTCGAGTTCCGGCCAGCGCATCAGGACGAGGTCGCGGCGCGCGATCCCCTGGTCATGGCATCCCGCGCAGGTCGCCTCGTAGCCGAGGCTCGCGACCGCGCCGCCCTGCTTCTGCGGCTGGTGGCAGCCGAGGCACTGGCCGGCGGGGACGAGTTCGGCGTTGCGCGGGTCGACGAAATGCTTCGAGAAGTGCGATGCATGGTCGAAGCTCGTCTTGCGGTCGCGAGCCGAGGGATACCAGGGCGAGAAGGGGGGGTGCCCCGTCGCGGAGCCGTGGAACTGGTGGGCATGGCAGGACTGGCATTGCGCGTCGGGCATGGCGCTTGCCCGCAGGCTCGCGCCGCGATGCTCCGCGTGGCACGACACGCAGCTCGTCGGCGACAGGTCGGCACGCTTCTCGAAGACGGCGTTGTGCGCGAGAGCGTCGCGGCCGTCGAACCCGTGGCAGGTGGTGCACGCGCCGTCGATGGCGTGCGGCCCGCCAGTCCGGAGCGCAGTGAGCGCCGCCGAGATCCATGCCGTCGCGCCGCGGCCATGCGCGGCATGGCAGGACGAGCAGCCTTCCTCGCCGATGAACGCGGCATGTGACGCAGACAGGGGACCGGCGTCGAGCGACGACGGAAGCCGCGCGTCGCGCGCGAAGCTGCCGGCGAGGATCACGACGAGCGCGAGCACGGGCGCCGCGGCGGCGAATGCGATACGGCCCCGCAGTTGCGGGTGCATGCGGCGAGGCGCGCAGGGCGCGTCGCCATGCGGGCATGTCCCGTCGGCCCCCGGACCTGATGCGCACGGGCGTCCCCATGCGGCGGCGCGCCCGCAGCGCCAGCCGAGAGTCGGCCGCTCGTAGCGGCTGCGGTCGTGGCGGAACTGCTCGCGCGAACCGGTCATCCTGCGTACACGTGGATGATGAGGGTGTGCCATGCCGCCATCGCGAGGAAGGCGGTCGCCGCGGGCACGTGGACGAAGGTCCATGCGCGCAGCAGCGTCTGTAGAGCGTATTGCGCGTCCACGGCGCGCTTGTGCCGGCAGAGCTCGGCCAGCGCGGCGAGGTGCGGCCTCTCGTCGGCCGAGAGGAGCTTCTCGACCGCTGCGAGCCTTTGCCTTTCCCATGCCTCGGCGCTGTGTCCGCCGAAGACGTGGCTGAGCGCGAAGCGCGGGCGCTCGAAGTACCAGGCAAGCGTCTGCGCGTAGTAGGAACTCAGCGTCTCATGGCCAGCCGCCCCCGCGGCCTCGACCAGCGCGTCCTCCGCCGCCGCGCGCAGCTTCGCCACCTCGGTCGGGATGCGCTCGTAGATCAGCTCGGGACCGCTGCGCGCCAGGCGCGCTGGCAGGATCGCCTGCAGCACGTGCCCGGCGACGCCCGAGGCGATCACCGCGAGGAAGAGCAGCGCGAGCGCCCGGTCGGCGGCGCCCTCCGGCCATAGGGTCCCGACATGGATGGCGTAGGCGCCGATCGCCGCGACGCCGACGACGACATGGACCGAGAGCCAGACCGAGGCCCGTCCGAGTGGCAGCATGGGCAGGCGCCTGCGCACGCCGTAGATGGCGAGCGCCGCGACCATCGCCGCGAGGATCCAGCCCGTGAGGAAGTCGGGGTCGATGGTCGATGCGCGCCAGGTTGCCCGCCACGCCCCGAGCGCCACGATTCCCGCTGCGGCCACGATCCAGAGGCCGGCTGCCCGCCGCGACATCGCCCTCATCGCCCCGCGCTCTCCGTGCCGTGAACGAGCAGGTCCTTGCCCCCGGTGCGACGCAACGCGTCCTGCGGGCAGGCGCGCACGCAGGCGGGCCCGCCCGGCTGGCCCACGCAGAGGTCGCATTTCGTCGCCTTGCGGACGGGCTTGCCCGCCTCGTCGATGACCGGCGCTCCGTGCATGTCGGAGATCTCGACCAGCCGGATGTTGTCGTAGGGGCAGGACGCGGCGCAGGTGCCGCATCCGATGCAGGTGTCGTCGTTGATCACGACGACGCCGCCGACCTCGTGGCGATGGATCGCGCCCGTCGGGCACCCGATCATGCAGACCGGGTCCTGGCAGTGCATGCAGGCGTTCGCGACCATCCAGTGGTCGGAGACCGGGCCATGCCTCACGAAACGCGGATTGCCGTCGTGCGTCGAGGCGCAGGCCCGCACGCAGTCGTCGCAGCGCACGCAGCGATCGAGGTCGATCAGCATCGTCTGCGTGCCGTTGATCCAGCGCTCGTCGACCATCCAGTCGACCAGGCCGTCCTCCTCGATCCGCCGTTCGGTCGCCAGCGCCGCCGGCGCGTCGCGCAGTCCCGGGAAGACGTGCTTCTCGAGCACGTGGGCGGGAACGCGCAGCACGTCGACATGCCCGAGCGCGCTGAGGCTCTGGGACAGGCGCACTTCGCCACCGCCCTTCCAAGCCGCGTAGGTCTCGGCGAGGCCGAACTGGTCGCCGACGCCGAGGTAGGTCACCGTGCGCCTGCCGCCGCCGACCGCGTGAGACAGTCGCGCGAAGCCGGAACGGACGAGGTAGATTCCGTCGGGCCTGCTGCCTTCCGCCGCGATGATCGGTTCGTCCGCTGCGTTCTCCTGGCCCGAGCCCTTGCTGCGCTTGAGCGCAACGTGCCAGTCCGCGTCGCCGTAGGTCTTGAACTTCACCTTCTCGGCGATCGAGGCCAGCGTTTCGCCGTCAAGGGCGGCGAAGAGCGGATGCGCCTGGAGATGGTTCAGCAGCGCGTTGCGGCGGTAGTTCTCGTCGATCCGGCGCTTCCAGCCCGGATCAAAGCGCCGCAGTTCTCGCAGGCCCTGCCAGCGCATCTCGAGCAGCCGTGCCGCGCCCTCCGCGAAAACCGTCGCCGAGCGCGGCACGCGGCCTAGCGCGGCAAGTTCGCCGAATATGTCGCCTGCCTGCAGCGTGACGGTGCGGTTCCCGTCGAGGACGCGCGGTATGTCCTGCAGGAACATGAAGGAGCGCGCGGCGTCCTCGGGCTTCAGCCGCGCGGCACGACCGGCGAGGTCGCGCGCCTCGGGATGAGCCGGGCGGTTCCAAGCGCGGGCGATGGTCTCGAGGATCCCCCGCGTCCGGGGCGCCTGGCGGCCTAGTTCCTCGCGCGGCAGACCGGGCGGCAGGATGACGCGCAACGTACCGTCGAGCACCAGAAAGGCGGAGTTTCCGTAGTCGCCCTCGCGGACCGCGATCGCGCCCGGGGCGAGCGAGACGATGCGCGCGTCGTTGCGAAATAGGCCGCGCAGCGGGATCCCAGGCGGGAAGTTCTCCGCCTTGATGGCGGCGATCTCGGGCCGCTCCATCAGGGCGTCCACGTCCGCGTCGGACATGTCCGCCCCAAAGGGCGCGTCCCAACGCGCAATGCGGCGAACGATCGTCGCAGGCCCGCTCGCGGCCCTCGTCCCGACGCTCACCGCGTCACTTGTAGGTAGAGGGCGCCGGCAGCTTCGGGCCGACCTGGGACGAGAGGTCCTTGCTGGCCAGCGCGTTGACGAACTTCTTGGCGTTCTCCTCGGTCGGGCGCGCGAGCAGCGCGGCCGCCTCCGGGACCTGCCCCTTGACGCCGTCGATCGCCGCTCGGGCGGCGGACTTGATCTGGTCTAGCGTCTGCTGGAACTTGGGATTGGTGGACTTGCCGGTGGCCGCGGAGGTCTGGACGAACGCGGCCGCATGCCCCGTCAGGAACACGCGCGAAAGCTCCGCCACGCTCATCTGCGCGTTCTTCGTGACATCGGGCGGATAGAAGCGGTGTCGCACCGTGCCCTGCGAGTAGCGCACGAGCTCGAAGCTGGAGCCCGCCGGGTGGCCGGCGGCGACCATCTTGGCGATCGTCTCGGCTGGTACGTCCGCGCGGCCCATGCCATGGCAGCTCAGGCAGTTTTCGGCGACGTCGTAGAGGTTCGACGGCCAGATCATGCCCGCGGCCGCGGCCTTGCGGATGCGCTCGGCCTTGTGGGTCGGGGATTCGGTCTCGCGCTTCGCCCCGGCACCGTAGTCGCTGTGGAGGGATATCCAGCCCGAGGCCTTGCCATGGCAGCTTTCGCAGGACGGACCCGAGGTGGCGCTCGGCGCGGCGGAAGCGCTCGCCTGCGTGTTGGAGTAGTGGCAGGCCGTGCAGACCTCGTTGCGGCGCATGTTCGTGTTGCCGCCAACCGCCGCGATGATGTCCTTCACCTCGGGCTTGCGATGGATGTCCTTGAACGAGGTCGCGTGCTTCGACGCTTCCCAGACGGCCGTCTCAGCCTTGTGGCAGTCCGCGCACTTGCCTGCCCCGACCATGAAGTGCTGGGCGCCGGCGACGGGCGCGACGAGCGCCGCGAACCCGATTGCCGCTACCAGGGCGGCGCGCCTGACGAGGTCGATCGGTCCCATCTTTTTCCCCCGCTGAACGTGCGCGACAGGGCTCAGGCCCCGTCGGTTTCTGGATTCGTTTTGACCATAATCGGCGTCGGGAGCCATGTCCACATCGTCGCGTCGATCGCGTTCTCCGCCGCGGCCGCCTCGCACCTGGGGCTCAACTGGCTGCCGCTCGTCCGGCATTTCCGCGGTGGTCTGCCGGCCTCGACGGCGCGCCGCAAGGACGAGTTGCCTGCCGGTTGATCTCAAGTCGGGCAGTAGGACCAGGGAAAGCGGGGCCGTAGCCCGGATTGCTGCCAGGCCGGGGGGAGTAAGCCGGGCTCCGTCCCCTGCATGACGTGGGCTTCTGTCCGTGCCTGCCTTGCCCTAGGCCGCAAAC
>VGDA01000088.1 GCA_016869915.1 Alphaproteobacteria bacterium | reverse complement strand
GATCCGCCCCGGCAACATGCGCTCCATGGATCGACACCGGACCATCGCGACGCTGGCGCTGGTGGCGCTCGCCCTGGCGGCGCCGGCGTCCCGCGGCGCGCGCGCAGCGGATCCCGCGCCGAACCACTCGGGGAGCGCGCAGCCCTTCGTCGGCTTCCACAAGCTCGACCCGATCGTGATGCACAACGGCAAGGGCCGCATCGTGATCGAGCCCTTCGTCAGGTTCCGCGAGGAGCATCGCGCGACGCTCGACGGAACCGGCCCGCATGCGTTCGGCGCCGACGCGCAGCGCTTCGCCGCCATGCTGATCCGCCATCGCCTCACACTCCTCTGGCTCGACCGCCGTCAGTCGATCGACCGCGAGGATGTCGCCGGCACGATCGGCTCGGTGATCAACGAGGTCGTCAGCCTCGACGCGGTGGAGTCCGTGTCCTTCACGCGCTTCTCCGTCCGCTAGGGCCGCGGGATCGCGCGCAGGCAGTCGTCGATCGCCTCGCAGAGCGGGCAGGCGCCATCCGCCCCCGCTCCGGGCAGGGCGAATTCGACGATCTCGCCTTCCACGAGGTCGCCGAGGAGAAGACGCTGCCCTCGCCGGAGCGCGGCGAGGAAGGCGATGCGGTCCGCGTTGGCGCGACGCGCGCGCTCCTCGGCGCGCATGCCCATCTCGATGTTGCGCCAGGACCAGTCGTCGATCCGCGCGGCGTTGTCGCTGTCCGTCGGCATGGCGCGTATGGTCGAGGCTGGCTGCCGATCGAGCCGCCATCGCAGCATGCGGAGCGCAGCGCCGGTCCTGCGGTCGATGTCCCACTCCGGTACGAGCGGCTTGCGCTCGGCGTCGAACACGACGAATTCCGTCTCCAGGTCCCGCCGCGCCCCGTCGCGCCTGCAGGAAACCCTCAGTTCGTAGAGGTTGCCTCGATCGCCGCTCGCGCGCCCCGCCGCCATCCGCCACGTAGCGTCGGTGAAACGGTCACGCGTCACGGCGCCGATCCAGTCCGCGGCAGCCGCGGGCGGCGGCTCGCTTCCCCCGCCTGCCGGGGCCTGGGCGCGGGCAGGCGCGGCCAGCAGCACGAACGCGCATGCGATCGCCCGGACCAGCATGGCCCGGTTCACCGGCAGGTCCCGCGATCGGACCCGACCTGCATGCAGGACAGGCCGCCCGAGAAACGCCAGCGCCCCTGCTCCCGCCGGACCGACAAGCCGTTGCTGAAGGAGATCCAGCCCGTCGCGCCACGCCAGCCCTCGATCCCGTTCGAGAACCTGATGGCGTCCGCCCTGGACCTGTCGACGCGGAGCCGCCCCGGCAGCATGACAGAACCGTCCGGCTGCATGGCCACCACGCCCCGCGCGCCGCACTCGACCACCGTCGCGGACGCCGACGAGCAGGAGGCAGGCGCCTCCACACCCGAGGCGATCACGAGGAACAGCGCGGCCTCGACCGCGTGTAGGACGTCAGCCATGGCCGTCGAACCGGTCCGGTCCGACAGGAAACCGGTCCGCTGCGGCGACATCAAACATCGCGCCCGTCGCGCTTGCCGCTAGTGACTTGGGGTGGATAGCTGCGCGGGAGGAACTGCCGTGAACGTCGAATTCGGCGGCGAGATCATCAAGCTCAACTGCAGGGCCGAGGACGAGCCCTATTGCCGGTTCCTGGCCGACAAGGTGAGGAAGCTCGCCGAGCAGCAGTCCGGCGGGGACGCGATGCTGACGCCCGCGGAGCTCATCCTGCTCGCCGCGATGGCGATGGCGGACGAGCTGTACGGGAACGAGTACGGCGCGCCGCCGCCCCCGGCGGCTGAGGGGCCGGATGCGCTGGCCGAGCGCGAGGCGCTGCAGGGCGTGTTCCGGCATCTCTGACCGCCCCTCCCGACGCGCCTTCAGGCCGTCGCGGGCCGCGGGACGAACTGGTCGACGAGTATCCGGTCCGCGAGGGCGCGGATGTCGACGGCCGCCGTGCTCGCGGGAAAGCACGTCGAGATCGGCTGCTGCCTGCGGATGGCAAGGGACACGCTCGCATCCGCGCGCACGAACCCCAGGGATCGCGGCTCGGCCTGCAGGAACCGACGCAGCACGCCGCCGAACTGCCGGGTGAGCGTGTCCGCCTCGATGGCTGTCTGGACCATGTTGGGCGTGATGACGATGCGAGAGCGCAGCGCGAAGGGAAGCGCCTTGACGACGGCGTAGGCGTCCATGATCGACGTTGGCTCGGGCTTGACGACCAGAAGGACGATGTCGGACAGGTCGACGAAGTCGATGACGTTGGCCTCGATCCCGGCGCCGAGGTCGATGAAGAGGACGTCGTAGGCCAGCGCCGCGCGCGCCAGCGCTTCCTTGATCCGTCGCCGCTCCAGCGGCGTCGTGTTGACGATGATGCCATGGGACGGGCGGCCGCTTATCACCGAGCAGCCGATCGACTGGGAATGGGCCACCACGTCCTCGAACGTCGCTTCGCCGAGAACGAAATCGTTGATGTGGCGCTTCGTGACCAGCCCGATCTGGATGTCGATGTTGGCGAGGCCGAGGTCGCCGTCGAACACGAGAACGCTGCGCCGCTGGAGCGCCACGGCGTGCGCGAGGTTGGCGGTGAGGAACGTCTTTCCGACGCCGCCCTTCCCGGAGAGGATCGAAACGACCTTGGCCATGGCGAGACTATGACTGCAGGTTGAAGGCGAGCTTTAGGAGGTTCGGGTCCGATGCGGACAGTTTCTCGTTGAGCGAGCGCGACTGCTGGAGCCCGACCACGACGAACCGCTCGATGATGAGGGCGTTCAGCAGGGTGCCGAGCCGGCGCGTCACGTCGCATTTCGTCACGATCGCGTGCTCGACGCCGCAGCCGCGCACCGTCGCCAGGCTGTCGGCCGTCTCGCGGGCCTCGAGGCCCGCCGGGACGACCATGACCGGCGCCGCGGAGAGGCGCTCGGCGAGGGAGAGCGATTCGTCGACGTCCATGACCCGCCAGGGATGTATCGACGGCGCATCGGCAAGGATGCAGTCGACGCGGCCCGCGCCGCGCAGGGCGGCGTTCACGCGCTGCGCCTTCTCGACGCTCACGAGCGGCAGGTCGAGCAGTCCCGCGAGGTGCTCGAGCTGCGAGTCGCCGCCGAGCCTGTCCTTCTCGAGGCTGACGAGCATGACGCGCTTGCCCGCGGCGACCAGGGTGGCCGCGGCCTTCGCGATCGTCGTCGTCTTTCCGGCGCCCGGAGGCCCGAGGAAGAGCAGGCACCGCTTCTCGCACGCGAGATCCACGAAGGGGCGCGTCCTGAGGCGGCTGCGCAGGTAGGCGTCGACGAGCTCGCCCGGATCCGTCGCCTCGTTCTCCGACGCGAACTGCTCGAGCCGCGCCAGCACCGCGCCGTCGAAGCCGGCGGCCTGCATGCGACGCTTGGCTGCCTCCATCACCGGCTCGCGCGGCGCCTGGACCGGATCCGGGAGCGAAACCGTGAACTCGACCGAGCGCGACCTGCCGCCGCCGTCGACGCGGACGACCAGGGCCTCGTCGCCGAAATTGTCCTTGATGTAGCTGTAGCCTTCCGCGATCGAGGATGCTGTGAACGTCGTGGTACGCATCAGAGCCTCTCCACGATGATGAGGTCGACGGCCTCGTCGATCTCGCTCTGCGAGAGCACGGGTGTGGGCAGGCGCTGCCTGCGGACGAGTTCGGCGATGCCCGGGCGCAGCTGGTCCGGCACCACGAGGGCCGGCGGCAGCTGCGTGGTCCGCGCCCGCTCGCGCTGGCCGACCGCGTCGATGAGGCGCGCGAGGTCGGTGGCCGCGCCGGTCGCCATCGGCACGCCGTCCGAGCCCCTCGGCACGTAGAGATACGCCGGGAGGCGAAGGTCGGCCGGGTCGGCGAAGTGGAGGCAGATGGTCCGCCGGATCCGCCTGCGGACCAGCTCGGCCAGCTCGCCGGGGTCGCGCGCCTTGGGTGCCGCGTCGGCGCAGGCCTCGATGATCTCCGCGAGGTTGCGCACGGGTACGCCGTCCTGGAGAAGGGAGCGCAGCACGTTCTGCAGGGCGGGCACGCTGACCGGCGACGGCATCACCGCCTGGACGAGCTTCTGGTTCTCCTCGCCCATGCCGTCGATCAGTCGCTGGACCGAGGCGAAGCTGAGCAGCTGCGGCAGCTGCCGGCGCACGATCTCGCCCAGGTGCGTGACGAGCACCGCCAGGGCGTCGACGGCCGTCGCGCCGCGTTCCTCGGCCGCTGCCTGCCAGGACGGGTCGATCCACAGGGCGGGCAGGCCGAAGGCGGGGTCGGTGGCATCGATGCCGGCGAACGGGAACTGCGTGCCTCCCGGATTCAGGACCAGCAGGCGCTCCGGCATCAGGCGGCCACCCGCGATGCGCTGCTCGCGCAGGAAGACCGCGTACTCGTCGTCCTCGAGCTGCACGTTGTCCTGAACCCGGATCGACGGCACCACGACGCCGAAGTCGCGCGCGATCTTGCGCCGCATGTTCTTGATCGCGTTGACGAGGCCTGCGCCGTCGTCGCGGCGCAACATGCCGAGCAGCGCGTAGCCAAGCTCGACGCGCAGCTCGTCGAAGCGCATCTCGTCGGACACCTCGGCGCTTGCGTCGCCGGAGGTGCTCGCCGGAGCCGCGGCGGCGCCAGGCTCCGAGGGTCCGGCGAGCGGGCCGGCCAGGCCGGGCACGACGCCCGCGTCCGCCGTTCGCGCGAGCAGAAGCCCCGTGCCGAGCATCAGGATCGCGATCGTCAGGAACAGCAGCGTCGGCATGCCGGGGACGAGGCCGATCAGCACGAGGATCGCGCCCGCGACGACGAGCACGTCCGGGTAGCGCGCGAACTGGCGCGTGACCACGCTGTCGGTCGTCTCCGTGCCGCTCGTCTTCGTGATGATGAGGCCTGTCGCCGTCGCGATGATGAGCCCCGGGATCTGCGCCACGAGCCCGTCGCCGACCGACAGCGTCGTGTAGGTCTTGAGCGCCTCGCCGAAGGCGAGGCCGCCCTGCGCGACGCCGACGACGAGTCCCCCGACGATGTTGACGAGGATGATGATGATGCCGGCGATCGCGTCGCCCTTCACGAACTTGGAGGCACCGTCCATCGCCCCGAAGAACGAGCTCTCGTCCTCGAGGTTGCGGCGCCGGCGCCGCGCCTCCGCCTCGTTGATCAGGCCCGAGGAAAGATCGGCGTCGATCGCCATCTGCTTGCCCGGGAGCGCGTCGAGGGTGAAACGCGCGCCGACCTCGGCGATGCGCCCGGACCCCTTCGTGATCACGAGGAAGTTGATCACCATGAGGACGGTGAACACGATCGTGCCGATGGCCAGGTTGTCGCCCATCACGAAGTGCCCGAAGGCCTCGATCACGCGACCCGCGCTGCCGGCGCCGTTGTGCCCCTCCGACAGGATCAGGCGCGTGCTCGCGACGTTCAGCGCGAGGCGGAACGTCGTCATGACGAGCAGCACGGTCGGGAAGGAGCTGAAGTCCAGCGCGCCGCGCACGAAGATCGTGAGCGACAGGACCACCAGCGATCCCGCCAGCGACAGCGTGAAGAACACGTCGAGCAGCCCGGCCGGCACCGGCAGGATGAGGATCGCGACGACGCCCAGCACGCCGAGGCTGAGCAGGCTCGGCCCGGCGCGCGCGCGGTCGAGCATGCCGCCAGCCGCCGCGACGGCCTCGCGCAGCGCGAGCACGCCGCTACGCACCGTAGCGCTCCAGCTTGTTGCGCAGGGTCTGGATCGAGATGCCGAGGATCGTCGCGGCCCGCGTGCGGTTGCCGTAGCAGTGCTCGAGCGTCGCCTTGATCAGCTGCTCCTCGATCTCCGCGATCGACCTGCCCACGAAGGCGCCGATCCCGCCTGGACGCAGATCATCGGTCGGCGCCGACGGCGGCGCGGGTCCGTCGACCTCGACGGGCACGGCCTGCGCCGGAGCCATGGGCGCCTCGGCAGGGAGGTCACGGGGCGCCGCCGGCGCGGGAGCGACCTGCGCGACGCGCTCGGCGTAGCTGCGGCTCGCCAGCGCCGCGCCCTGGTGGCGCGTGAAGATAATGTCCTCGGCCTCGATCGAGGCCGAGTTGGCGATGAGCACCGCCCGGTACATCGTGTTCTCGAGTTCGCGCACGTTGCCGGGCCAGTCGAAGGCCTCGAGCCGCGCCATGGCGCCGGGCGAGATCGCCTTGGGAGGCAGCGTGTTGCGGGCGCAATGCTTCTGCACGAAATGCTCGGCGAGCGGGGCGATGTCCAGCGGGCGCTCGCGCAGCGGCGGCAGCTCGACGTTGATGACGTTCAGTCGGTAGTAGAGGTCCTCGCGAAAGCGCCTCGCCTCGACCTCCGCCATGAGGTCGCGGTTCGTGGTCGCGACGATCCGCAGGTCCACCGATACCGGCCCGCGCCCGCCCACGCGGTCGATCTGCCGCTCCTGGATGGCGCGCAGGAGCTTCGCCTGGAGCTTCAGGTCCATCTCGCCGATCTCGTCGAGCAGCAGCGTCCCGCCCGCCGCCTCCTCGAACTTGCCGAGCCGCCGGGCGAGCGCGCCCGTGAACGCTCCCTTCTCGTGCCCGAACAGCTCGGACTCCAGGAGCTGCTCGGGGATGGCCGCGCAGTTGATGGAGACGAACGGGCCGGATGCGCGCCGGCTCGCGCGATGCACGTGCCGGGCGATGACTTCCTTGCCGGTGCCGGTCTCGCCGATGACCAGCACGGGCGCGTCCGACTGGGCGACGCGGTCGACGACGGCGACCACGCGCTTGAGTTCGGGCGACCGGGCGATCAGTTCCGGCGCGGGTTCGTCGAGGGAGGAGACGATCTCGCGGAGCAGCGCCTCCTCGGCCGGCAGGCTGACGACGTCCCGGATGCCTGTATCGACCAGCCAGTCGGCGTCGACGCTGCGGCCCGCGCGCGCGAATCCGTAGACCGGCGTCGCGCCGGCCGCCGCGCGCACGCATTCCGCCAGCTCGCGGCCGGCCCCGAGTTCCACGAAGACCGCGCGGAACGGCTCGCCGGCGTCGAGGCGCGCAAGGAACTGGCTGGCGCCGTCGCAGGCGACCGGCGCCGCGCCGACGCGCTTCAGGATCAGTGCGAGGTTGTCGATGTCGAAGCGCGTCGCGCCGATCAGGCAGACTGGCGGGCGATTGGTCGCCATGCCTCAGCCGTCTTCGATCTTGAGGACCTCGGTCATCGACACGCTCAGCCGGTCCCCCTGGACCACGAGTTCGCCCTTGGCGACGCGGCGGTTGTTGACCCAGATCTCGATCGGTTCGCCGACCTTGGCGTCGAGTTCGATGACGGCGCCACGACCCAGCTTCAGCAGGTCGTTGACCGAAAGCATGGCCTTGCCGAGGACCGCCATCACCTGGACCGGTATCCTGAAGACCGAGGATTCCGGCGGCATGGGCACCACGGTGCCCGCCGGCCCGCCGGATGCGAGCGCCGAGCCGATCGTCGGCTCGCCGAAGTCCGGAAGCGTGGGCGAAGGTTCCTTTTCGTCGCTCATCTCACTTGGCCTCCGTCGCGCCTTCGCCAGCGCCGCGCAGAGCAGCCAGCAGCCGGTCGTAGTCGACCACGATCGCGCCGCCGGATGGCGCCTCGAGGGTGGAACGCAGCTGGCCGGTCGCGCCGCGCGCAACGACCTCGACCCCCTGCGCCTCGAGGAGTGCGGAGAGGCCGCCGCCGTCGCCCTGCAGGATCTCGAGGGTCTGCGGCGACAGCACCAGCCTGCCGCCGCTCGGAGCGCCACCTCGCAGCGCCTCGAGCACGTGGCTCCTGAACAGCGCCTCGATCACGTCGCGCCCGCCCGGGGCGGCGAGCCTTTCCGCCAGGGCGGCGATCACGCGCTCGCTCTCGCGCGCATGCTCGTCGAGGCGTTCGCGATAGGCGTCGCGCAGTCGCGCGAAGGCATCCTGCATGTCGGCGAGCGCGGTCGCCAGGCGCTCGGCGGCGGCGGCCCCGGCCTCGCGCGCCCCGTGGGCCACGCCCTCGCGAAAGCCGGCGGCCCTTCCCTCTTCCTGCGCCGCGCGCTCGCGGGCGGCGGCCTCGTCCGCGCGCCGATCCTCGGGCGCGGGCAGGGCGGGCCGCGACGACGACACGACCGCCGTCCCCGGAAACAGAGGCTCGAACACACCTTGCCGAACGGCCACGAGGCCGGACCCAGCGCTCGCCATGCACCTTCCCCGAAATTCGCCGGTACCTTGGTTGCAACGGCGGGTGGCTGGCGCAGGGATTGGTCCGTTTCAGAGCGTTCGCGGGGGATCACCCGCCCTTGTTCTTTGCCTGGACGAACTGCTCTATCGAACTGCGGACGGACGATAGCCGCCCGAGGGTGCTTTCCATCTTCTGGAAACGGGCCATGAGCGTCTCGCGCTGCCTCTCGAGGCGCTCGCGCAGGGCCTCGATGCGCGCCTGGCGCTTCGCGTTGAGGTCGTCGACCTCCGAGATGGACTGCGCGACGCGACCGGTCTCGGGGCGCGCGTACTGGTTGGCGAGGAAGAACAGTTGCGTGCCGAGCCCGGTGCGGACGGCGAAGCCCGTCTTGTCCCCGTCCGTCGTCGCGCCGGTATAGATGAAGGACATGCCCTCGATCGGCCCGCTGGCGGCGGTGTATGCGCTGCCGGATAGGGAGAGCGCGATCGTGCCGCCGCCGGAGACCTTGAGCGACGCGACGCCACCGGAGAAGCTCAGGGTGTAGCTTCCCGAGGCGTCCTTCGCCTTGTCGCCGAAGCCGGCGAGCGATATGTCCGAGCCGTCCGGCGAGAACTTCAACTCGAACAGGTCGCGTACCCGTTCCGGGTCGTTGATGAGGACGTCGGTCAGCTTGCTCTCGTCGACCTGCAGCGCCCCCTTCCCCAGCGGGTCGGCGGCGTCGGCCGAGACCGAGATCCCGATGTCCTGCAGCCCCAGCAGGCCGGTGGTCGAGGCGACGCTGAAGGTCCGCAGCGCCTCGAGCGTCGATTTCAGGTCCCGCAGGACCCCCACCTTGGCAAGCACGCTGTCGGCCTTGAACGTCCCCGTCACGGGATCGAACTGGCTCTGCTCGTTCGCGAAGCGCATCGCGTCGTTGTAGGCGGCGACGAAGCCAGCGACCTTCTGCGCGATCGCGCCCGTGTCGGTGCCGACATTCAGCCGGATCCTCGTCTGGGGCTCCGCCTGGAGGATCTTAATCGTCAGCCCCGCGATGGCGTCGTCGACCACGTTGACGGGCCGGCGCACGATCGCGCCATCGAGCAGGATGCGCGCCTCGGAAGGCTTCTCGATGGTCTCGGTCGCGAAGGTGGTGGCCGTCCCGGCGTCCGGCCTCATCTCCACCGAGAGGAAGTGGTTCGGCACATCGGTCGAGAAGAGCAGCTGGTGCTCGGTCGCCGACACCGCGATCTGGCTGGCGACGAGCCCGGACGCGGCCGTTCCCTCGTTGGTCCCGTTTATGCGCGCGCGCAGGTCGCCGAGCGTGTCGCCGGCCGCGACCGCGACCTCGGTCACGAGGCCCGCGCGCCACTGCGACGTCGCGGCGACGACGCCGCCCGCGTCAGCGAGAAGCGTCGCCGCCACGCGCAGTTCGCCTCCGGACACCTCTGTCGACGCGGTCGTGCCGGCCAGAGCGTCGATCCGGGCCTTGAACGCCGCCGCGATCGACGCTGGCGTCGCCCCCGCCCCCGCGGAGACCCTGAGCGTGGTCCCGCGCGGATCTCCGAGGCGCAGCGCGAACTCCTGCCCTTCGGATACCGACAGGCCGGTGAAGTCGATCGTCGTCGCGGCGACGGACTGGCCGCCGATCGACGCGGTGCCGGAGGCGATCGCCGGCCGTCCGGCGGCGGCGAGGGACGCGACGCTCCAGCTTTGTACCTGCCTGACGCCGGTCGCCGCCGCCACGCCCGAGGTCGGGGGTAGCGCGGCCGTGCCGGCCGTGGCGTCGGAGAGGGAAAACGGGACGGCGACGCCGGCGGCCTTCGCCGTCACGACCAGCGCCCCGCCGGCGACCTCGGCGGTCAGCCGGCGCGACAGCGTCGCGTCGCCGTTGATGCGCGCCGCGATCTCCGCGGCCACGGCGGCGCCGTCGCTGCGCGCCGTCTCGACGATCGCCGCCGACGATATCGCGACCGTGCCGGATAGCCCCAGCGCGCCCGAGGTCGCGAAGACCGCCTTGCGGACATGCGCGCGCGCGGCCTCCAGGACCTCGATGTCGTGGGACGCCTTCGCCGCGGTATTCGACGAGGTCACGTTCACGATGTCGGCCGCCGGGCTCTGCGCGCTCGACGCCGCCTCGAGAATCCCGGCCACCCGGCGCGAGGTGGTCGCGGAAAGCGTCTTCCGGTCGAAGACGCTGCCCGACTTGTCGAAGGACACCTTGCCGTAGAGCTCGGAGACGGCGGAGCCGAGCGCGATCGACTTGCCCCGCAGCTT
>VGDA01000087.1 GCA_016869915.1 Alphaproteobacteria bacterium | reverse complement strand
CCTTCGGCGACGGGTTTTGCGCAAGGGCCGGGACGGAGACCGCGGTCAGCAGCGTCGCGGCGAGAAGGGCATTGCGAGAGGGCATTTTTTCAATTCCTCGTCTGGTTGTTCCAGGCGGGCCGTCGGTCGCTCCGGGACGCCGGAGCTTGACCTGAAGACCCGAATTGGAGCGATTCGG
This sequence comes from Alphaproteobacteria bacterium, assembly GCA_016869915.1. Classification (GTDB taxonomy): domain Bacteria; phylum Pseudomonadota; class Alphaproteobacteria; order CACIAM-22H2; family CACIAM-22H2; genus CAIOSQ01. The sequence goes on along the minus strand of VGDA01000087.1, from coordinate 10,291 downwards.
TGCGGGATGTTTACCACCTCCTCCCGTCCGGTGAACCCACTTTGTTGCAGGGGAATCCCTCCTGTTGCTTTTCTGCATCAGTGGAAGTCCCGGCTGGGAAAGAGCTGTCGCTGGGCGTCCTGCCCTCCGGCCGGTGCGGTGCCGCGCTTGCGACCCGCGGAGGACGGCCTGGCCTCGTCGCCCCTCGCGACCGGCGGCGACAAGGGGACCCCGGGCGGCGAATGGGTCAGCTCCGATAGGAACGCGCTCCGGTCCTCCAGTTCGTCCGCCACGAGGTGGATGACGGCCCTCGGCGCCTCGCCCTCGCGCTGGAGCCTGCCGCGCGCCTCGACGAGGCGCCCGCCGAGCACGACGCGCCGGAACCGGGCGAAGACGCGCTGCCAGACGACGAGGTTGGCGAGGCCCGTCTCGTCCTCCAGCGTCATGAATATCACCCCCTTCGCGGAGCCCGGCTGCTGGCGGACCAGGACGAGGCCGGCGACCGCGGCCCGTGCCCCGTCGGGCAGGGCGGCCAGGTCCGCCGCCGCCAACAGGCGCGGCGATGCCGTGCGCAGGCCTTCGCGCAGCAGGCCGACGGGATGCGCGCGCAGGGACAGGCGCAGCGTCGCGTAGTCCTCGTGGACGGCCTCGCCGAGCGAGGCGACGGGAAGCGAGGCGGGCGGCGGCTGCATGGGTGCATCGATCCGGCCGAGGAGGGGGGCGGCCCGCTCGTCCGGGGCGAGGCGCTCCACGCCCAGGACCTGCCACAGCGCCTGGCGCCGGCCGAGCGAAAGGCTCGCGAAGGCGTCGGCCGCCGCCAGCCGGCCGAGCGTCGCCTCCGACGCGCCCGACCGCGCCCGCAGCTCCGCCATGTCTCGATAGCCCGGGCCGCGCGCCGCGACGATCGCCTCGGCCTGGGCGCGGCCGAGGCCCTTCACGTGCGACAGGCCGAGGCGCAGCGCCCCGGCGGGCTCGAGCACCGACAGCCATTCGCTGGCGTTGACGTCCGGCGGCCGCACCTCGACGCCGTGGTCGCGCGCGTCGCGCACGATCTGCGCCGGCGCGTAGAAGCCCATGGGCTGGCTGTCGAGCAACGCGGCCGCGAAGGCCGCGGGGTGGAAGCGCTTCAGCCACGCCGAGACATAGACGAGATGGGCGAAGCTCGCGGCGTGGGATTCGGGGAAGCCATAGGTGCCGAAGCCCTCGATCTGGCGGAAGCAGCGTTCCGCGAAGTCGCGCGCGTAGCCGCGCGCCACCATGCCGTCGACGAACTTGGCAGCAAATTCCGTGATCCGGCCATGCGCGCGGAACGTCGCCATCGCGCGACGCAGGCGGTCCGCCTCCTCGGGCGAGAACCCCGCGGCGACGATGGCGATGCGCATCGCCTGCTCCTGGAAGAGCGGCACGCCCAGCGTCCGGCCGAGCACCGCGCGCAGTTCCTCCGACGGCAGGTCGGCCGGCTCCTTGCCTTCGCGCCGGCGCAGGTAGGGATGGACCATGTCGCCCTGGATAGGGCCGGGCCGCACGATCGCGACCTCGATCACCAGGTCGTAGAAGCAGGCGGGCCTGAGCCGCGGCAGCATGTTCATCTGCGCGCGGCTCTCGACCTGGAAGACGCCGATCGAGTCCGCGCGCGACAGCATCTCGTAGACCTCCGGCGCGTCGCGCGGGATCGAGGCGAGCTCGAGGCGCTCGCCCGTCGCCTGCGCGACCAGCGCGAAGGCGCGTCGGATGCAGCTCAGCATCCCGAGGGCGAGCACGTCGATCTTCAGGATGCCGAGCGCGTCGAGGTCGTCCTTGTCCCACTCGATGACCGTGCGGCCTTCCATGGCGGCGTCGACGACGGGCACGATCTCGTCGAGGCGGCCGCGCGCGATGACGAAGCCGCCGACATGCTGCGACAGGTGGCGCGGCAGCCCGACGAGCTCGCGCGCGAGCCGCAGCGCGAGCGCGACGCGCGGCGCCCCCGGGTCGATGCCGGCCGCGCGGACCTGCGCGTCGTCGAGCGCCTCGCCGCCGCGGCCCCAGACCGTGTCGGCGAGGCGCGCGACGACGTCGCGCGACAGGCCCAGCGCCTTGCCGACGTCGCGGATCGCGCTGCGCGGCCGGTAGCGGATCACCGTCGCGGCGAGGCCGGCGCGCTCGCGGCCGTAGCGCGCGTAGATGTACTGGATCACCTCCTCGCGCCGCTCGTGCTCGAAGTCGACGTCGATGTCCGGCGGCTCGTCGCGCGCGGCGGAGACGAAGCGCTCGAAGAGCAGGTCCGAGTGCTCCGGGTCGACCGCCGTGATGCCGAGGGCGTAGCAGACCGCGGAGTTCGCCGCCGAGCCGCGGCCCTGGCAGAGGATGCCGCGCGCGCGGGCGAAGGCGACGATGTCGTGGACGGTGAGGAAGTAGGGCGCGTAGCCGAGCTGCGCGACCAGCGCGAGCTCGTGCGCGATCTGGCCGCGCACCTTGGCGGGGATCCCCGCTGGCCAGCGCCCGCGCGCGCCCTCCCATGCCAGCGCCTCGAGATGCGACTGCGCCGTGGCGCCCGGTGGCACGGGCTCGTCGGGATAGTCGTAGCGCAGCTCGTCGAGCGAGAAGCTGCAGCGTGCGACGATGTCGAGGCCGGCGGCGATCGCGTCGGGATGGCGCGCGAAGAGCCGCGCCATCTCGGCCGGCGCCTTCAGGTGGCGCTCGCCATGGGCGAAGAGGCGCCGTCCGGCGGCGTCGAGCGGCACGCCCTCGCGGATGCAGGCCAGGACGTCCTGCAGCGCGCGGCGTCCAGGGACGTGGAAATGGACGTCGTTGGTGGCGAGCAGCCGCACGCGCGCGTCGCGCGCCAGCGCGGCGTGGTGCGCCAGGCGCTGCGCGTCGTCGCCGCGTCGCAGCGCGTGGACGACGAGGTGCAGGTCGTCGGCGAAGGCCTCGCGCAGCTGCGCGAGCGCGCGCGCGAAGCCGGCATCCGGCGCCTCCGGCGGCATCACGGCGACCGGCGAGCCGCGCAGCGCGGCGAGCGCCTCGTCGAGCGAGGCCTCGAAGCCGCGCCGCCCCGCGCGCCTGCGCCCCGCCGAGACCAGCCGCGAGAGCCGCGCATGGGCGGCGCGATCGGCCGGCCAGCACAGCAGCGGCGGCGCGCCGGCGGGCTCGATGCGCGCGCCGACCACCAGGCGCATGCCGTGCTCCCTGGCCGCCTCGTGGGCGCGCACGACGCCGCCCAGCGTGTGGCGGTCGGTGATCGCGATCGCCGCGAGGCCGAGCTCCCGCGCGCGCGCGACGAGCTCGTGCGGGTGCGAGGCGCCGCGCAGGAAGTCGTGGCAGCTCGTCGCCTGCAGCTCGGCATAGGCCGGGGCCGGGCGCGCGCTCACGCGAAGATCCCGTGGACGAACCAGCGCCCGGCGCCGTCGTCTCCACCCGCGCCGTCGCCGGCGTCGCGGAACATCCAGAGCCTGGTCCCATCCTCGTCCTCGACCCGGTAGTAGTCGCGCGCGCGCGCTGCGTGGCCGCGCGCATTGGCGCGCCACCATTCCGGCGCGATGCGCTCCGGGCCGTCGGCGCGGCGCGCCCTGCGCAGCCGGCCGCGCCAGCGGAACTGCAGCGGCGGGCCGTCGGGCAGCACGGATGTCGCCTCCACCGCCTCGGGCGCCTCGAGCAGGAGCGGCGGGCGCGTCGTCGCATCGGTCCAGGCGCTGCGCCAGGCTGGGGCGAAGGGTGCGGCCCCGTGGCCTGGCGCGCCGAGCGGCGGCGTCACGATCTGCGCCGCCTCCGGCAGGTGGCGGTCGGCGAGGGCGAGGCGCGCGACGGCGCCGCCGCCGAGCCGGTTGGCGAGGGCATCGACCAGCGGCGCGAGGTCCTCGCGCGCATGCGCCGCGTCGTCGCCGGTGCCGGCGAGCACGCGCTGGCCCGGGCGCAGCGCCTCCACGCCGGTCGCGGCGAGCTCGGCGCCCTCGATGCCGAGGCCGGGATCGATGCGCTCGACGCGCGCGGCGAGCAGCTTCGCGACGCGGCCCTGGTCGCTGGATGGGACGGCGAGGGCGACGGCGCAGGCCTCGAGGCCGCCATCGATGCGCCGGCAGCGCAGCTCGAAGCGTCGCGCGCCGCGGCCGGCGCGCGCGAGGCGGAGGCAGAGCGATCGCGCGAGCTCCGACGCGAGGCGCGCGAGGTCCTCCGGCGTCGAGACCGGTTCGGCGAAGGCGCGGCGCGCGCGCCAGTCCGGCGCGGGCTCGAGCGGCGAGATCGGCTCGGGACGACGGTCGAGCGCCGCGTCGAGCCGCGCGAGGAGTTCCTCGCCGAAGCGCGCCGCGAGTCCCTCGCGTGGCAGCCCGGCGAGGTCGCCGATGCGCGCGATGCCTAGGCGATCGAGCATCCCCGTCGTCGCGGGCGGCAGGCCGAGCGCGGCGGGCGGCAGGACGGCGAGCGCCTCCGCTTCTGCGCCGGTCTCGATGATGGCCGCGATGCCGTGCTCGCGTGCGGCAGCGGCGTGGAACCTGCACATCGCGCGTGCCGCGGCGCCCCCCGGGGCGATCGCGGCGCGTGCCACGACGCCCGCCCGGGCCAGCGCGCGCATCGTGCCGCCGCGCAGGCTTTCCTCCCCGCCGAAGAGATGCGCCGCCCCCGTGACGTCGAGGAGCAATCCGTCCTCGCCGTCGAGCGCGACATGCGGCGCGCGGGATTCCGCCCAGCGCGCGATCCGCAGCAAGAGGCGGCGATCGGCCGCGCGGTCCTGCTCGATCGCCTCGAGCGCGGGCTCGATGGCCCGCGCGTCGGCCAGCGTCATGCCTGGCGCCAGCCCGGCCGCCTGCGCCCTGCCATCGACGGCGACGAGCCGCGCGGTCCTGCCCTCATGGGCGAAGACGACGCGTGGCCCGCGCGCCGTCGCCGCGTCGGCGGTCCGCTCATCGCGCGCGAGCCTGTCGAGCGGCAGGAAGGGGAACCAGAGGCACAGGATCCGTCTCCCCGGCGCTGGCGCGGGACGGAATTCGTCTTCCCTGGTCTGCATCTCCCGTCTTCCCCGCAAAGGCCACGGCGTCCTGCTTGTCTTCATCGGCGAGGCGCAGGCCCCGCGAGCCGCATTCGAGCGCCCATGCCCCCGAGGCGGCGCCCGGGCCGCGCCTCAGCTCGACGCGCCAGCGCGGGGCGCCCGGGCCGAGCGCGAGGGCGGGGCCGCGATCCTCCGACCCGTCGATGTCCGCCACGCCGGCGATGCGCGGCGCGCTGCGCGCCGACGCGACCCGCCAGCGGCTGCGCGCGGCGCTGGGGGAGGCGGGCGCCCGGCCCTGGACAAGGAGCAGGCCGGTCGTCCCCGATCCTGCCGCGAGCTGCAGGCGGCGCGACGCCACGAAGCCCTGGTCATCCAGTTCCGCGAGCACGGCGGCGGGGACGCCCGAGCGCAACGCCTCCTCGAAGGCCCAGGCGCGCTCGGTCGCGCGCGGCGCCTCGACGAGGAGCAGCCTGCCCGGATCGAGCCCGAGCGCGGCAAGGCCGGGCGCATGGAGGCGGGCGCGCCGGGCGGCGATCCAGGCGACCGGGCCGCGCAGGGAGAAGAGGCCAAGCAGCATCGCCGCGAAGCCCATGGCTGCCGCATCGCCGGCCGGGCCGGATATCTCGTGCAGGCAGCCGGGCTGCAATCCGCCGCCGAGCCTTTCATCGACCGGGGCGACCCCCAGGGCGAGGGGCGGTCGCGCACCCTTGCCGGTGCCGCGTATCGTCCCGGGAGCGATCGAGGCCTCGAGGGCACGGATGCGGGCGACGAGCGCACCGAGATCGTGCCCGCGTCGCCTCGCATGATCTCCATTTTTGATTCCGCTCATGCAAGCAATGGCTAGGACTGCACTTTAAAAGTGATTTCTCGGTCCGGCGGGCTGGCGCTGCAACGACCGTCCATCCCGCCGGAACCGGATGTTCCTATTTTGTTCCGGTGTGGTCAAGCGCCCCGCGTACCGCGTCGCGCGGCAAGGATGCGGGGCGGTCTCGTCAGGTCGTGGCGAGGGCGCGCGCGAAGATCGCCGGATCCACGTTGCCGCCCGAGCAGACGACTGCGACGCAGCGCCCGGCGACGGGCAACCGCCCGGCCAGCGCCGCGGCGAGCGCGACCGCGCCGCCGGGCTCCACCACGAGCTTGAGGTCGCGGAAGGCGACCCCGATCGCCGCCAGCACCTCGTCGTCGCCGACGGCGATGCCACCGCGCAGGAGCCGGGCGTTGACCGGGAAGGTGATCTCGCCCGGCATGGTGGCGAGCAGGGCGTCGCAGATGGAACTGGCGCCGGGGGCGTTGGCGAGGCGCCGGCCCGCGGCGAGGGAGCGCGCATGGTCGTCGAAGCCGGCCGGCTCGCAGACATGCACCTCCGTGCCCGGGCTCTCGCGCTCCAGCGCGAGGGCGATCCCGGCCACGAGGCCGCCGCCGGATGCGCAGGCCGCGACCGCGTCCAGCCGCACGCCCATCTCGCGCGCCTGCGCGGCGATCTCGAGGCCGACGGTGCCCTGGCCCGCGATGACATGCGGGTCGTCGTAGGGCGGGACCAGGATCGATCCGCGCTCGGCGCAGATCCGCCTGCCGATCTCCTCGCGGTCCTCGCGCAGGCGGTCGTAGGAGACGACCTCGGCGCCGTAGGCGCGGGTATTGGCGACCTTGATCGCCGGCGCGTCCGACGGCATCACGATCACGGCCGGCGCGCCGACCAGCGCCGCGGCGGCGGCGACGCCCTGCGCGTGGTTGCCCGAGGAGAAGGCGACGACGCCGCGCCTGCGCTCCGCCGCGTCGAGCCGCGAGATGCGGTTGTAGGCGCCGCGGAACTTGAACGACCCGGTGCGCTGCAGCGGCTCCGCCTTCACGAGGAGCCTGCCGCCGAGGCGCGCGTTGAGCAGCGGGGATTCGAGCAGCGGCGTGCGCCGCGCCTCCGCGGCGATGCGCTCGGCGGCGTCGCGGATCGCGTCGTATCCCGGCTCAGCCGGGTGCGGGGCGGGAATGGCCATGGGTCGGTCGGTCCTCGTGTGCGCGCCGCTGCATGCCCATGCCGGCGGCTCGGAATGGGGCGCGGCGCCTCAGTCGCGCGACAGGTCCCGCGCCAGCGCGACGGTCCAGGCGTGGTCGCCGAGCTTGTGGCGGTAGACGTTCAGGTTCTCCATCACGCGCTGCACGTAGTTGCGCGTCTCCTCGAACGAGATCATCTCGATCCAGTCGACGGGGTCGACGCCGGTGCTCCGCGGGTCGCCGTTCTCGCGTATCCACTGCGCGGCGCGCCCTGGCCCGGCGTTGTAGGCGGCCAGCGCTATCACGGTGGCGCCGTCGAAGCCCGACAGCAGGCCGGCGAGGTAGTTCTGGCCGAGCGTGATGTTGTACTCGGGATCGGTGGTGAGGCGCGCGAGCGTGTGGCCGTTGCCCTTGCCGAGCCGGTCGGCGACGCCGCGCGCCGTCTGCGGCATGAGTTGCATGAGGCCGCGCGCGCCCGCAGGGCTGATGGCGTCTGCCTCGAAGGCGCTTTCCTGCCGGATCGTGGCGAGCACCAGGGCGCGCTCCGCGCCCGCGCCCGCCGGCATGCGGATGACGGGCCAGCCTTCGTCGCCGAGCAGCACGCCGGCGCGCTGCGCCGAGCGCTTCGCGAGGGAGACCGCGAGGTCGGGGCGGCCGAGCGCGAGCGCGAACTGCGCCGCGGCGCGATGCTCGCCGGGCGTCGCGGCGATGTCGGAGAGCCGGCGGGCGAAATGCTTCACGCGCTCGTGCTCGCCAATCTCGGACAGCAGCGCGGCGGCGCGGGCCAATTCGCTGCCCTCGATGCGCGCGCGCTCCTCGCGGGTCGGCGCCGGCGTCGCGGCGACATCCGGGCGTTCCGCCTCGGGCAGCCGCAGCAGCGCGAGCTGGCCGTAGAAGACCGTGTGGAACGCCGAGGCGCGCGCGTACCAGGCCCGCGCCTCGGCGGCCGATCCCGCGGCCTCGAGCGCGCGACCTGTCCAGTAGGCGCCGCGCGCCTTCGTCACGGGCGTGCGCGCGGCCTCGTGCAGCTTCTGGAATGCGGTGCGCGCGCGCGCCGCGTCGTCCATGCGGCGCAGCGCGATCCATCCCTCGAGGAAGAGCGCGTCCGTGTAGTCCTGCCCGTGCTCGGGCCGCAGCCCGTGCGCCGCGACCAGCGCGAGCGCGTCGGCCGCGCGCCCGTCGCGCAGCATGCGCCTCGCCAGTACCTCGCGCTCCTGCCACCAGGTCTCCGGTCGCCGCAGGTCGCCGGGCGCCGCGCGGAAGATCGCCGCCGCGCGCTCGTCCTGCCCGGCGCGCCGGGCGGCGCGGGCGCGCTCGTAGAGCAGCCCGGGATCGCCGGCGAGGCCCGCCGGCACGCTCGCCACCGCGCTGGCGGTATTGGCGCCGCTGCGGGCCAGCGCCATGCGGGCCTGTGCAAGCATCCGCCGGTCCGCGTCGAGCAGCGGCATCATCCTCTGCGCATCGACGAAGCGGCGCTCCCAGAGCATGAGGTCGGCGCGCGCGGCATGGTCCTCGGGGCCGACGAGGTCGCCGAACGCCGAGAGGATCTCGCGCTCGACCCGCTCGCCGAGGAGCAAGAGGCGCCACGTGTCGCGGATCACGCGTGCCGTGGCCTGGCCGTCCCCGACGGCGCGCAGCGCCTGGGCAAGGCGCAGCGCGCCTGCCGGCGTGAGCGGCCGCCGCTCGCCGAACCAGGCGACGACGCGCGCGTCGTCGGGGACGGCGGCCAGGGCTTCCTCGGCGCGGCGCAAGAGCGTATCGCGCAGGGGCCAGTCCGGATTGGACTCGGCGAAGGAGGCTGCGGCCTCGAAGCCCTGACCTCCGCGCAGCAATTGCGACCAGAGCAGGACCTTCGCGCCAAGCGCGTGGGGGGCGGCGAGCTTCCGGGCCTCGTCCCAGCGTCCGGCGGCGGCTGCCGCGAAGGCCTTGCGCAGCGCCTCGCGGCCCGCGGGCGACAGGGTCGGGGGCAAGCTGCGCGGCGCGAGGCGCTGCGATGCGGGATCGGGGGCCGGGGCGGCGCGCGGGGGTTCCGTGCGCGCCTGCGCATGGGCGCAGCCGAACGCCGCCGCCGTCGCCGCCAGCGCGGCGGCGAGGCAGGTCGCCCTTGCCCATCTGTAGCGGAAGCCCGGGATCGCCATCACGCGGCGAAGCTATAGCGCCGGACGGCGCGGCGGGGAAACGGTCCTGCGCGGCGCGCGGCTTCCCGGGTGCCTCGCTTGCGGCGTCCCCGGCGGCGCCTGTATATCGTCCGCGGCTTCGCGCTGCGTGCGCGGCACATCAGGGAGATCGCCATGTTCAAGGGTTCGCTCGTCGCGCTCATCACCCCGTTCCGCGGCGGGAAGGTGGACGAGAAGGCGTTCCAGGACCTCGTCGAGTGGCATGTCGCCGAGGGCACGCACGGCCTGGTGCCCTGCGGCACGACCGGCGAGTCGCCGACGCTCAGCCACGAGGAGCATCGCAGGGTCGTCGAGCTGTGCATCGAGGCGGCGCGCGGGCGTATCCCCGTCATCGCCGGCACCGGATCGAACTCGACCGACGAGGCGATCGAGCTGACGCGCCATGCGAGGAAGGCCGGGGCGAACGCCGCGCTGGTGGTCACGCCCTACTACAACAAGCCCACCCAGGAAGGGCTGTTCCGCCACTTCAAGGCGATCGTCGAGGCGGTCGACCTGCCCGTCGTCGTCTACAACATCCCGGGCCGCTCGGCCGTCGACATCTCGGTCGAGACGATGGCCCGGATCGCGAAGCTGCCGAACATCGTCGGCGTGAAGGAGTCCACCGGCGACGTCTCGCGCATCACGAAGCACCGCTTGCTGATCGGCGAGGGCTTCTGCCAGGTCTCGGGAGAGGACTACCTCGCGCTCGCGCAGATGGCCGCGGGGGCCGATGGCTGCATCTCGGTCACGGCCAACGTGGCGCCGCGCCAGCTCTCGCAGATGCACCTCGCCTGCCAGCGCGGCGACTACGCCGCGGCGCGCGCGATCCACGAGCGCCTCGCGCCACTGCACGAAGCGCTGTTCGTCGAGACGAGCCCGGCGCCCGTGAAGTACGCGGCGAGCCTGCTCGGCAGGTGCGTCGCCGACATCCGCCTGCCTCTGGTCGAGCCCGGCGAGGCCACGCGCGCGCGCGTGGGGGCCGCCATGGTCCATGCCGGCCTGCTGAACTGACGCATCGCAACGACGCATGACCGGGGGGCGTCCCCGGCGCCGTCGCGCCTTCGCGGCGCGGCGGTGTAGGTGACGCGACGCAGATGGCAAAGGCACCGCTGCCGCGCAAGCTCGTCGCGCAGAACCGCAAGGCGCGGCACGAGTTCTTCATCTCCGACACGTTCGAGGCTGGCCTCGTGCTGACCGGCACGGA